>JAVEDA010000263.1 GCA_030841195.1 Actinomycetota bacterium
CTGGGTCAGGGTCGGTGTCTGCGCCCGGACCGTGTTGTTGCCGACCGACTGCACCAGGATCTCGGAGTGCACGATGTCGCCCACGGTCGAGCGCACTCCATCCTGCGTCACCGCCTGCCCGGTCACGCGGAACTCGGCGCCACCGCGGAACTCGAAGCCGAGAGTCAGCCCCACTGTCAGCAGCGACACGATCGAGACGAGCAGCAGTGCTGCCGAAATGCCGTACCAGACCTTGCGGCGGGCGATGAAGTCGTAGGAGACCTCACCGCGGTAGAGCCGCCCGCCGAGCGTTCCCAGCCGGCTCATCAGGCCTCCTTCACGGTGCTGGTAGCGGCACCGGCGACCCGGCCACGACGGCCGGCGGTCGGCGTGACCATGGTGCCCTTGGTCGACCCGAGCCGCGCCGGGTCGAGTCCGGAGAGCCGGTGACCCTGTCCGAAGAACTTGGTCCGCGCGAGGATCGTGAGCATCGGCTTGGTGAACATGAAGACCACGACGATGTCGACGAGCGTCGTGAGCCCGAGGGTGAACGCGAAGCCGCGCACGCTGCCGACCGACAGGACGTAGAGCACCACGGCGGCCAGGAACGAGACGAAGTCTGCGGCCAGGATCGTACGCCGGGCGCGCACCCACCCGGTCTCGACCGCGACGCGCAAGGACTTGCGGTCACGGACCTCGTCCCGGATGCGTTCGAAGTACACGACGAACGAGTCGGCGGTGATGCCGATGGCCACGATCAGGCCCGCGATGCCGGCGAGGCTGAGCCGGAACCCGATCTGCCAGCCGAGCAGCACCACCAGGCCATAGGTGATGATCGAGGACACGACCAGGCTGGCCACGGTCACCAGCCCGAGTCCGCGGTAGTAGAGCAGCGAGTAGAGGACCACCAGCAGCAGCCCGATCACCCCGGCCACCAGCCCGGCCGTGAGCTGGTCACCGCCGAGGGTGGCCGACACCTCCTGCACCTCGCCCGGGTCGAACGTCAGCGGCAGCGCACCGAACTTGAGGACGTTGGCCAGGTCGGTGGCTTCGGACTGGCTGAAGTTGCCGGAGATCTCGGCGTTTCCGTTGGTGATCACGCCGTTGGTGCTCGGGGCCGACACGGACAGCCCGTCGAGGACGATGGCGAACCGGTTCTTGTCGCCCTTCTCGGCGAACAGCCGGCGGGTCACGTCGGCGAACTTCTTCTTGCCGCTGCCGGTGAAGTTCAGCTCGACCACCCAGCCGCCCGTGGCCAGACCCTGGTTGTTGGTCTGCAGGGTCGCCGAGGCAGTCTTGACGTCGGTGCCGAGCACCTCGGCCGGCGCCAGGATGTACTTCTCCACCCCGTCCTCGCTACAGGTGACCAGAGGCTTCTTCGGGTCGTCCGCGCCCGGGGCGCGCAGCTCCGTCCGGACCTTCTCGACGTCACCGCAGTCCAGCGCGAGGAACTGCTGCTGCAAGGCGGGGGTGATCCCGTCGGCGGACGGCGCGGTCGGGGCCGGGGTGGTGGGCGCGGGAGCGCTGGCCGAGCCGGTCGGGGTCGGGCTGGGGGTCGTCGCGGCGCTGACGCCCTTGCGCAGCGCCTTGGGCACGACGGCGTTGTTCGTGCTCGTGCTGGGCGACGGCGAGGGCGTGCCGCTGGTGGACGCGCTAGGGGTCGCGGTGCCCGACGCCGTCGGTGACGGCGAGGCACTCGGGACCGGCGTGGCCGACCCGGCGCCGCTGACCAGGACCTGGCGGAACCGCAGCTCGGCGGTCTGCTGGACAGTGGCGAGGATGTTCTTGTCCTGCTTGCCGGGGATCGAGATGACGATGTTGTTGCCAGCCGTCGTGACCTCCGACTCGGCGACACCGAAGCTGTCGACCCGGTTCCGGATGATGGAGACAGCCTGGTTCAGCGAGTCCTTCGGCACCGACCCCGAGCCCTTGGCGAGCCGCGGCGTCAGGATGACGCTGGTGCCGCCCTCGAGGTCCAGGCCGAGCCGGGGCTGGTACTTCTCGGCCAAGGTCAGCGTGCGCTTGCCGATCGAGTCCGGGGCCGCGAAGAAGATTGCGCCGTAGATCAGGGCGGTGAGCACCGCCAGCACCGCAATGGTGCGGCCGGGGCGTGCCGCGCTGGGTGTTGCCACGTGGAGATCTCTTCTCTGTCAGTGCGTTCGCGCCGGCACCGTCAGGTGCGGCGAGGAGGCCTACTCGCTGGCGCTGGTGCGCCCGCGGCTGGCCTGGTCGTGGGAGACGTCCGACTGCTCGGCGTCGCTGGTGGCGTCATCCCTCGCGGCCGTGTCGTCGGCGCCCGTGTCGTCGGCGCCCGTGTCGTCAGCGTCCGTGTCGTCGTTCTCGCGGGCGTCCTCGGCGTCGACGATCCGGCCGACCGCGGCCTTGGCGAAGCGCACCTGCACGCCGGGCGAGACCTCCAGCACCAGGCCGTCGTCGTTCACCTCGACCACCCGGCCGAACATCCCGGCGGTGGTCATGATCTCGACCCCGGGCACCAGCCGGGCCTGCAGCTGCGCAGCCTGGCGGGCCCGGGTCCGCTGCGGCCGGATGATCAGGAAGTAGAACGCCACCAGGATGAGCGCAAAGAAGAGCAGCGATTCCACGAGGGTGCGGTTCCTTCCGAGAGGGGGCGTCCGGGGGTCACCCCGGGCCAGACCGGGCGGGAGTCTACCTGGCGGACCTGGGCGACTCCGCCCGGCGCGCGGTCACAAAGCGGTCTCAGGTGTCGTCCGCGCCCTGATCAGTGAACAGGTCGGGCGTCCCGGCGCCGGCAGCGGCACCGCGGGGCGGAGTCATGCCCAGGTGCGCCCAGGCCGCGGGCGTCGCCACCCGGCCGCGCGGTGTGCGGGCCAGGAGGCCGGCCCGGACCAGGAACGGCTCCGCCACCTCCTCCACCGTCTCGCGCTCCTCCCCGACGGCCACCGCGAGCGTCGACACACCGACCGGACCGCCGCCGAAGCTGCCGACCAGCGCCTGCAACACAGCCCGGTCCAGGCGGTCCAGCCCGATCTCGTCGACCTCGTAGACCACCAGGGCCTCCCGGGCGACCTCCTCGGTGACCACGCCGTCGGCGCGGACCTGGGCGAAGTCGCGGACCCGGCGCAGCAGCCGGTTGGCGATGCGCGGCGTCCCTCGGGACCGGCCGGCGATCTCCCGGCCGCCTTCGGGTGTCATCTGTACGCCGAGCAGGCGGGCCGAGCGGGTGAGCACCCGCTCGAGGTCCGCCGGCTCGTAGAAGTCCATGTGTGCGGTGAAGCCGAACCGGTCCCGCAGCGGCCCGGGCAGCAGTCCGGCCCGGGTGGTGGCACCCACCAGCGTGAAAGGCGGGATCTCGAGCGGGATCGCGGTAGCGCCCGGTCCCTTGCCCACGACGACGTCGACCCGGAAGTCCTCCATCGCCAGGTAGAGCATCTCCTCGGCCGGGCGGGACATCCGGTGGATCTCGTCGAGGAACAGCACCTCGCCCTCGCTGAGGCTGGACAGGATCGCTGCCAGGTCGCCGGCGTGCTGGATGGCCGGGCCGCTGGTGATCCGCAGCGGCTGCTCCACCTCGGCCGCGATGATCATCGCCAGGGTGGTCTTGCCGAGCCCCGGCGAACCGCTGAGCAGCACGTGGTCGGGCACCCGGCCGCGCCGCTTCGAGGCCTCCAGCACCAGGCCCAACTGCTCGCGCACCCGGTGCTGGCCGATGAACTCGTCCAGCGTGCGCGGCCGGAGCGCGGCGTCGACGAGATGCTCGTCCTCGACCTCGGTCACTTCGACGTCGGGGTCCACCAGACGTTCGCTGCTCATGCCCGGCTCAGCGACCGCAGGGCCACCTTGAGCAGTGCGCCCACGTCGGGGGCATCGCCCGCGGCGGTGGCCTCCTCGGCGTACGGCGAAGCAGCGGCGACTCCCTCGTCGGCCTCGCGACCCGACCAGCCGAGCCCGAGCAGGGCCCCGTGCAGCTGGTCCCGCCAGCCGGCGTGCGCCAGACCGGACCGGCGGACGGTCGTCGTGTTCCCCCGCACCGCGCCCAGCCGGTCCTTGAGCTCGAGCACGATGCGCTGGGCGCCCTTGCGCCCGATGCCGGGCACCAGCATCAGCGTGGCAAGGTCCTCGCTGGCGACGGCCCGGCGCAGCGTGTCGGGGTCGTGCACCGCCAGCATCGCCTGGGCCAGCCGGGGCCCGACCCCGCTCGCGGTCTGCAGCAGCTCGAACACCACCCGCTCGTCCTCGTCGGCGAACCCGTAGAGGGTCAGCGACTCCTCCCGGACGACCAGCGACGTCGGCAGGTGGGCCTGCTCGCCGATCCGAAGGGCCGCGAGAGTGCCGGGCGTGCACTGGACCGTGAGGCCTACGCCGCCGACCTCGACGACCGCGCCGTCGGGGGCCAGCGCGGCCACCCGACCGGACACGAAGGCGATCACGAGCGGGCCGCCGTCGCTGTCGCCAGCGCCGAGGCGATGCGGGCCTGGGCGCCGCCGCGCCAGACCTGGCAGATCGCCAGACCGAGAGCGTCGGCGGCGTCCGCCGGACGGGGTGCGGCGCTCAGCCGCAGGATCCTGGTCACCATGGCTCCCACCTGGGCCTTGTCGGCGCGGCCGCTGCCGGTGACGGCCGCCTTCATCTCGCTGGGGGTGTGCAGGGCCACCGGGATCCCGTGCCGGGCCGCGGCCGTGATGGCCACCGCACTGGCCTGGGCGGTGCCCATCACCGTGCGCACGTTGTGCTGGCTGAAGACGCGCTCCACGGCCACCACGTCGGGCTGGTGCTCGGCCAGCCACGCCTCGACGGCGCGCTCGATGGCCAGCAGGCGGGCGCCGATCTCGTCACCGGGTGGCGTGCGGACCACGTCGACCGCGATCAGCGTGAGGGGGCGACCGACGCCGCCCTCGACGACACCCAGGCCGCAGCGCGTGAGCCCCGGGTCGACGCCGAGCACGCGCACCGTCGTACCTCCTGGTGACTTGCGGCCATGGGGCGGCCGCACCGCCCGGACCCGTCGTCCGAACACCTGTTCGGGACGAAACTACCCGCGCCCTCCCCCACATCCCGGCACCGACGCGCCCGGACCGGCCTGCGCTGGCCCGCGGGAATCGACCACGTAAAGCACGCGGGCGGCTTCAGCACGCGTGCACACGTAGCGAGGCGTCCGTAACCGTGCTTTACGTGGTGGACGCCGCGTCAACGGCGGTTGACAACATCGCTTGAGTCAACGTAGGTTGACGGGCATGACCGCTGCACCAGACGTGGCCGAGCAGGCCACCAGCACGGACCCTGCCGTCGGGCTGCGCGCCGTCGCGGCGCTGCGACGGCTGGCCGACCAGCTCGAGGCGCTCCAGGTGCGCAGCGCGCGTGCCCAGGGCTGGTCCTGGGACGCGATCGGTGCCCTGCTCGGCGTCAGCAAGCAGGCCGTCCACAAGAAGCACGCCCGCTCGGCGCGCAGCACGGAGGACTGAGATGTTCGAACGCTTCACCGACTCGGCCCGCGCGGCCGTCGTGGGCGCCCAGACCGAGGCCCGGGCGCTCGGCCACGGCTGGATCGGCACCGAGCACCTGCTGCTCGCCGTGCTGCGGGACCCGGGCCGGCCGGTCGCCCGGCAGCTGGCGGGGCTCGGGCTGACCCACGACCGGTTGCACGCCGAGGTCGTCACGACCTTGGGCGGGCACCACGACGACGGCTCGGCGCTGCGCGACCTCGGCATCGACCTGGACGCGGTCCGAGCCCGCGTCGAGCAGCAGTTCGGCCCGGGCGCGCTGGACCCGGAGCCCGCGGCCCCGCGCCGTGGTCTGCGCGGCCGGCTGCGGCGGCACCGCCGGGCGGCGCGGATCGAGTGCGGCGGCCACATCCCGTTCAGCCGGAGCGCGAAGAAGAGCCTCGAGCTGGCGCTGCGCGAGTCGGTGGGCCTCGGCTCCCGCGAGATCCTGATCGAGCATCTCGTGCTCGGCCTGATGCGGGCCGACGGCCTGGCCACCACGCTGGTCACCCGGCTGGGCGTGCCGCCGACCGACGTACGACGCACGGTGCTGGACGGGCTCGGCCGGGCAGCCTGACGCGCGGGCTCAGCCCACGGCCTCCATGACCTCGTCGCTGACGTCGAAGTTGGCCCAGACGTTCTGTACGTCGTCGGAGTCCTCGAGCGCCTCGATCAGGCGGAAGACCTTCTTGGCGCCGTCCTCGTCGAGCGGGACGCTCACCGACGGCAGGAACGACGCCTCGGCCGAGTCGTAGTCGATGCCGGCCTCGACCAGCGCGGTCCGCACCGCCACCAGGTCGGTGGCCTCGGAGACGACCTCGAACGCCTCGTCCA
>JAVEDA010000228.1 GCA_030841195.1 Actinomycetota bacterium
TCACCTCCACCCAGCTGCTCGGTCCCTACAAGCCGGGCACCTACCGGTGCGAGTGGTGGTCGCTCTACACGAACACGGTCATCGTCACGCCCTACCGCGGGGCCGGTCGGCCGCAGGGCGTGTTCGCAATGGAGCGCACCATCGACGCGATCGCCGACGAGCTCGGGCTGGACCGGGCCGAGGTACGGCTGCGCAACTTCATCACCCCGGACGAGATGCCCTACGACCACCACCTGACCTTCCAGGACGGCCGCCCGCTGATCTACGACTCCGGCGACTTCCCTGGCTCGCTGCGCAAGCTGATGGAGCTGGTCGGCTGGGACGACGCGCTGGCGGACGCGGCCGCGGCCCGGGCAGACGGCCGCAAGGTCGGCGTGGGCATCGCCTGCTACGTCGAGGGCACCGGCGTCGGCCCGTACGAGGGCGCGCACGTCGTGGTCGAGACCTCCGGCAAGGTGAAGGTCGCGACCGGGCTGACCACCCAGGGCCAGGGCCACTTCACTTCGTTCGCCCAGATCGCCGCCGACGAGCTGGGCGTGCCGTTCGAGGACGTCGAGGTGGTCACCGGTGACACCCGCCGGTTCGGCTACGCCGTAGGCACCTTCGCCTCCCGCGCGGCCGTCATGAGCGGCAACGCGATCGCGCTGGCGTCCCGGAAGGTGCGGGCCAAGGCGCTGCGGATCGCCGGCGACGCCCTCGAGGCCGACCCGGGGGACCTCGAGATCGTCGACGGCGTGGTGCGGGTCAAGGGCTCGCCCGGCGCCTCGATCCCGCTCGCCACCGTGGCCGTACTGTCCAACCCGCTGCGCTACGCCTTCGACGAGGCGTCCAAGGCCGCCACCCAGTTCGCGGTCGGCGGCGGCTCCGGCCCCCCGGTCGCGGACGGCGAGGAGCCGGGGCTCGAGGGCACCGGTTACTACTCGCCGACCCAGGCGACCTTTGCCAACGGGATGCACGTGGCGATCGTCGAGACCGACTCGGAGACCGCCGAGATCCACGTGCTGCGCTACTGCGTCGTGCACGACTGCGGCCCGCTGATCAACCCGATGATCGTCGAGGGGCAGGTGCACGGCGGCGTGGCCCAGGGCGTCGGCGGAGCGCTCTACGAGCGGATGGCGTACGACGAGTCCGGCCAGCTGCTGAACGCCTCGTTCATGGACTTCCTGATGCCTTATGCCTCAGAGGTGCCGCACATCGAGATCGACCACCTGGAGACCCCCTCGCCGCTGAACCCGCTGGGGATCAAGGGCGCGGGGGAGGCCGGCGTCATCCCGTCCGCCGCGGTGTTCGCGGCCGCGATCGAGGACGCGGAGGGCTTCCCGGTGCACCGGATGCCGATCTCACCGACCGAGCTGTTCGACCTGCGGCGCCGGCACGCCGCGGGCGAGATCCCGTCGCTGCACCGTCGTACGACAGGAGACCACGACATGGGAGACGACCGATGAAGGTCAACGGAACGGCCACCCTGAACGCCCCGCGGGACGCCGTCTGGGTGGCCCTCAACGACCCCGCGGTCCTGGTGCGCACGATCCCCGGCTGCCAGCAGCTGGAGGAGGTCGGGCCGGACGCCTACCGGATGACGCTGACCGCGGGCGTCGCGTCGATCAAGGGCACCTACACCGGTGACGTCGCGCTGACCGACCAGGAGCAGCCGGGCGCCTTCACCCTGCGGGCGACCGGGGCCGGCGCGCCGGGCACCGTGCAGGCCGACGTCCGGGTCACCCTGGCCGACGCGGGCGACGGCACGACCCGGCTGGACTACGACGCCGATGCCGTGGTCGGGGGCATGATCGGCGGTGTCGGGCAGCGGGTGCTCACCGGGGTGGCCAAGAAGACCGCGGGGGAGTTCTTCAAGGCCGTCGACGACGTGCTCACCGGGAAGGCGCCGGCCGTGCCGAGCGTGCCCGCGCCCCGCGAGGAGGCCGCACACCCGACCGCGGCTCCCGGCGCGGCGGTCTTCACTGCTCCCGCGCCCGGCCCGGGCGTGGCCGGCTCGGAGTTCCTGCGCGGGGCAGTGTTCGGCGCGGTGGTGGCCCTGGCCGGGGTTCTGGTCGGCGCCCTGGTGGCCCGGCGCAGAGCCTGATGCAGGCCCAACCAGAGCGTGAGACCCAGCGCTGATGCCGCCGCACCATTCAGCGCGGGGCGAGAAGTCCCGATAGGTGCGACGTGGGGACTGTCGATGTCGCGGCCGGTGCTCCCGGCCCGCTGCGGTGGGGCCGGGTCCTCGCCCTGGCCGCCGTCGCGGGCGTAGCCGTCGCAGCTGTCGGTCTCTCCGGCAGCGAGCTGGCCGTGCCGTTCGGGGCCGTTCTCTCGGGCCTGACCGGGGTGGCTGGCGGCACGCTCGTGGTGGCCCGCTCGCTGCCGGTGCGCCGCGGCGAGCTGTTCCGGCTCCTGATCGGGTCCGCCGCGGCGGTGTGGGGCGCCGGGCAGGTCGTGATGGGCATCCAGGTGCAGCTCGGCGCCGGCTATCCGACCACTGGGGACCTGATCTCGGTGCTTGCCGGGCCGCTGGCCATCGCCGGGCTGGCCCTCGCGCCCCGGCGGGCGGCCGAGAACATGGCCGGCCTCCGGCTGTGCTGCGACGCGCTCGTCGCCGGTGCCGCCGCTGCCGCCCTGGTGTGGCGGGCCGGCTTCGTCGACCAGGTCGACCCGCACAGTCCGGCCGCCCTGCTCGGTGTCGGCATCATCCTGGTCGAGCTGTCCGTGGCCGCCCTCCTCTTCATCTCGGCCCTGCGCGAGCTGGATCCCGGCATGGTGGCGGCGGCACTCGGGGTGGGCCTGTTCGTGCTGGCGGACATCGGGACGCAGTACGTCGTGATCCAGCCCGGTGGCGACTGGCCCTGGCCCGCAATGGCGGTCATCTGCCTGTCCTGGCCGCTGCTGTGCACCGGCCTGCTCCGGATCAGCTCGCACCCGCCCGATCTCAGCGACCGCGAGCGGCCGGCCGCTGAGCGCCGCCGTTCGGTCGTCACCAGCGGGGTCACCCTCGTGCTCGTGGGTGGGGTCCTGGCGAGCTTGTTCGTCGACAGCCAGGTCGACCCGGTGACCATCGGGTTGCTCGCCACCAGCGCGCTCGCCACGGCCGTCCGCGAGATCGTCAGCGCCCGGCAGGCGAGTGCGCTGCTGCGCCGGGTGGGTGACCTCGCCTATCGGGACGCCCTCACCGGGCTCGGCAACCGGCGCGGGCTGCTGGAGGCCATCCGCGCCGCCGGACCACACACCTGGCTGCTCACCGTCGACCTGGACAACTTCAAGTCGGTCAACTCGTTGCTGGGCCACGCCGGGGGTGACGAGCTGTTGGTCCGCGCTGGCGAGCGTCTCGCCGCCGCGGGCGGCGACGAACGGGCCTTCCGGCTCGGCGGTGACGAGTTCGCGGTCTTGACGGACGGGTCCCAGGACCAGGCGCTCGGCCTGGCCGGACAGCTCGTCACCGCGGTGCGGCAGGCCGCGCTCAGCGTGCCCGGCGTCGGCCGGGTCGGGCTCAGCGCGAGCGTCGGCGTGGCCGTCGTGGCGGAGCCCGACAAGCCACTGGAGGCCCTGGCCCAGTCGGCCACGGCGCTGTATGCGGCGAAGGCCGGGGGCCGAAACCGGTGCGAGCTGTACGGCGGTCGGGTCGCCCAGCAGTCGCAGCGCCGGCGGCTGGTCGAGGTGCGGCTGCGCGAGGCACTGCGTCGGCACGAGCTGACGGTCAACGCGCAGCCGGTCGTGCGCCTCGACACCGGACGGATCGTCGGGTTCGAGCTGCTGGCCCGCTGGACCGACGAGGAGCTCGGCCGGGTGGCGCCGGACGAGTTCATCGAGATCGCCGAGGCCACCTCGCTGTTCGTCGCGCTCGGGGAGCAGGTCCTGGACCTCGCCGTCCGCGCGGCGGTCCAGCACCGGATCGGCGCCCGCGGTCTCAGCCTGGGGATCAACGTGTCGCCGGTGCAGCTGCGGATCCCCGGCTTCGCCGACGACGTGCTCGCCCGGCTCGCCGAGCACGACGTGCCACCCGGACTGATCGTGATCGAGGTGACCGAGCAGGTGTTCGTCACCGAGGACGACGACGCGGAGGTGGCGCTGGCCCGGCTCGTCGGTGGCGGCGTGAAGATCGCGGTCGACGACTTCGGCGCCGGATCGGCGTCGCTGGGCTACCTGCGGCGGATCCCGGCCCGCAGCATCAAGCTGGACCGGGCGCTGGTGTCCT
>JAVEDA010000235.1 GCA_030841195.1 Actinomycetota bacterium
GGCATCACGATGGCCCACCTGCGGGGCACCCTGGACCACTTCGCCGCGGCCATGTTCGGGCCGGGCACCGTGACCCGCCTGCGCCCGGCGTACTTCCCGTTCACCGAGCCGAGCGCCGAGATGGACCTGCGCTGCTGGGTCTGTCACGGCGACTCGGTGGGCAACCCGGACCGGCCGTGCCGCACCTGCTCGTCGGAGGGCTGGATCGAGTGGGGCGGCTGCGGCATGGTCAACCCTCGGGTGCTCGTCGCCTGCGGCATCGACCCGGACCGCTACACCGGCTTCGCGTTCGGCATGGGGATCGAGCGCACCCTGATGTCGCGGCACGGGGCCGAGGACATGCGCGACATGGTGGAGGGCGACGTCCGCTTCGCGCGCGCCTTCGGGACGGAGCTCTAGTGCGGGCGCCGCTGTCCTGGCTGCGCGAGTACGCCGACCTGCCGGCCGACGTCACCGGGCGCGACCTGGCGACCCGCCTGGTCGCGGCCGGCCTCGAGGTGGAGACCGTCGACCGGCCGGGCCACGACATCGTGGGACCGGTCGTGCTGGGCCGGGTGCTGTCGTTCCAGGACGAGACCGCGTCCAACGGCAAGACCGTGCGGTGGTGCACCGTGGACGTCGGCGAGGCGGAGCCGCGCGGCATCGTGTGCGGTGCGCTGAACTTCGCCGTCGGTGACCACGTGGTGGTCGCGCTGCCCGGCGCCACCCTGCCGGGTGGCTTCGCGATCGCGGCCCGGAAGACCTACGGACACGTCAGCGACGGCATGATCTGCTCGGCTCGCGAGCTCGGCACCGGTGACGACCACGAGGGCATCCTGGTGCTGCCGGCCGACCTGGTCGGGGACGCCAAGCTGGGCGCCGACGCGGTCGAGCTGCTCGACCTGCGCGACGAGGTGCTCGACATCGCGATCACCCCCGACCGGTCGTACGCGCTGTCCATGCGCGGCCTGGCCCGCGAGGCCGCGACCGCGTACGACGTCGCGTTCCACGACCCGGCGGCGATCGAGCCGCTCCCCGTCGACGGCACCGGGCACCCCGGCGTCGTCGTCGACCCGACGGCCGCCGACCGGCTGGTGCTCCGCACGGTCACGGGGCTCGACCCCGCGGCCGGTACGCCGCTCTGGATGGCCCGCCGGCTGGTCCTGTCCGGCATGCGTCCGGTGTCGCTGGCCGTCGATGTCACCAACTACGTGATGCTCGAGCTGGGCCAGCCGCTGCACGCCTTCGACCGCACCCGCCTCCAAGGCGCGGTGACCGTACGCCGGGCCCAGCCGGGCGAGTTGCTCGAGACACTGGACCACGTCAGGCGGACCCTCGACCCCGGCGACGTCGTCATCGCCGACGACTCCGGGGCGGTGGGCCTGGCCGGGACCATGGGCGGGCTCACCACCGAGATCGACGCGGCGTCCACCGAGCTGGTGATCGAGGCGGCGCACTTCACTCCGGTCGCCGTGGCCCGGATGGCGCGCCGCCACAAGGTGTCCAGCGAGGCGGCGAAGCGGTTCGAGCGCGGCGTCGATCCCGAGCTGCCGCCGGTCGCCTCGACCCGGGCCGTGCAGCTGCTCGGACAGCTCGGCGGCGCCGTGCACGTCGGCTCCATCGAGGTCGACCACCCGCGCGCGGTGCGGCACATCCAGCTCGACCCGGCCCGCCCCGGCAACACCGCCGGGCTGCCGATCTCGGCGCCCGAGGTGCAGCGCCGGCTTACCCAGGTGGGCTGCTCGGTCGACACCGCCGCGGCGGTCTGGTCGGTCACCCCGCCCTCGTGGCGACCCGACCTGGCCCACCCGGCCGACCTCGACGAGGAAGTCATCCGGCTGGTCGGCTACGAGACCGTGCCCTCGGTCCTGCCGCAGGCCCCGCCCGGGCCCGGCTGGGACGAGAGCCAGCGTCTGCGCCGCCGGATCGGCCTCGCCCTCGCGCACGCCGGCTACGTCGAGACGCCCTGCTACCCGTTCATCGGGGAGGCCGACCTGGACGGGCTCGGCCTGGCACCGGACGACGACCGGCGCAACGCGGTTCGGCTGGCCAACCCGCTCAGCGACACCGAGCCGCTGCTGCGCACCACCCTGCTGCCGGGACTGCTCGCGGCGCTCCGGCGCAACGTCGGCCGCGGCACCGTGAACGTCGCGCTGTTCGAGGTCGGGCCGGTGGTCCGCCCCGGGCCGAGCACGCTGCCGACCGCGCCGCGACCGTCGGTGGACCGGCGGCCGACCGAGGAGGAGATCGCCGGCCTGGACGCCGCGCTGCCGGCCCAGCCGCGCCGGGTCGCCGTCGTGCTCTCGGGCGAGCGTGAGCGGGCCGGCTGGTGGGGCCCCGGCCGGGCCGCCACCTGGTCGGACGCCGTCGAGGCCGCGCGGCTGGTCGCGCGGCAGGCCCGGGTCACGGTCGAGGTGAGCAAGGACGAGCACGCCCCGTGGCACCCCGGCAGGTGCGCCGTCCTGCGCCGCGACGGCACCGTCGTGGGCCATGCCGGCGAGCTGCACCCGCGGGTCGTCGCCGCCCTGGGCCTGCCCGAGCGCACCTGCGCGATGGAGCTCGACCTCGACCTGCTCGGTGCCGTCACCGACCCGGTCCCCGCCCCGAGGCTGTCCACCTACCCGCCGGCCACCCAGGACGTCGCGCTGGTGGTCGACGCCACGGTGCCGGCGGCCGAGGTGGAGGCGGCCCTGCGGGACGGCGCGGGTCACCTGCTCGAGTCCGTGCGGCTGTTCGACGTCTACCGCGGCCCCCAGGTGGGCGAGGGCAAGGCGTCGCTGGCGTGGGCGCTGCGGTTCCGTGCACCCGACCGCACCCTCACCGTGGAGGAGACGAGCGCCGCCCGGGATGCCGCCGTCGCCGAGGCTGCCCGGCGTACCGGCGCGAGCCAGCGCACCTGACCGCGGCTGGCGCGCCGCCGTACCTGATGATCGTTCGCGACCTTTGCGGGCAACACGCTGCGCGTGTTGGCCCGCAACGTCGCGAACGATCATGACCGGCCTTACGGAAGACTGCGGCGGGTGAGCCTTGTCGGGCAGGTCGCGCTGGTCACCGGTGCTGGTCGCGGCATCGGTCGCGAGCTGGCCTCGCGCTGGCCGGCGAGGGTGCGGCCGTCGGTCTCGTGGGTCGTAGCCGCGGCCCGCTGGACGCGGTGCTCCGTGAGGTCGCGGCGGCTGGTGGCCGCGCGGTGGCTGTGCCCGCCGACGTGACCCGCCGCGACCAGGTCCGGGCCGCGGTGCACACGGTGACCCGCGACCTCGGACCGGTCGACCTGCTGGTGAGCAACGCGGGCCTGCGGGAGCGGGCGCCCGCGCTGCCGTGGCAGGCCGACCCGGACGACTGGTGGCGGGTGGTCGAGACCAACCTGCGCGGCCCTTTCCTGCTCGCGCACGCGGTGCTGCCGGCGATGGTGGCCCGCGGCTCCGGGCGGGTGCTGCACCTCGGCAGCGGGATGGGGCACACGCCGCGGCCGGAGTGGTCTGCCTACGGGACGTCGAAGGCCGGGCTCGGCCGGCTCACCGACACCCTGGCCGTCGCCCTCGAGGGCACCGGCGTCGTCGTGGTCGAGATGAGCCCCGGGCTGGTCCGCACCGACCTGACCGAGACCATGTGGGGCCCGGCAGACGAACAGGTGTGGACCCCGGTGCAGGCGATCACCACGGGGGTGCTGAGGTTCGCCCGCGGCGAGCTCGATCCGCTGCACGGACGGTTCGTGCACGCCGCGCGGGACGACCTGGACGCGCTGCTGGCGGCCGCGGGCCAGATCGAGGCCCGGGACGCCCGCACGCTCCGGCTTCGGCCGTACGCCGACGATGACCCGCTCGGCTGAGCCGCGGTCACACCAGGATCGGCCCGTCTCCTGCGGCCAACGCGGCTTCCTGCAGCAGGATCTTCTCGGCCTGCCGGTGCCTGCGGTCCGCGTCGGCCGGA
Source organism: Actinomycetota bacterium (assembly GCA_030841195.1). GTDB lineage: Bacteria > Actinomycetota > Actinomycetes > JACCUZ01 > JACCUZ01 > JAVEDA01. The sequence goes on from JAVEDA010000235.1 coordinate 3,910, forward strand.
CTCTCGCCCACGGCGGTCAGACCGATCCGGCCGTGCTCGGTGACGGAGCTGATCATATGTAGGACGACTCCGGTCTGGCGGGCCTGGTCGAAGTGCAGGCCGTGCCGCGCCACGATGTCGAACAGGTCGTCGACGCTGAGGCCGCGCAGCGAGGGTGACTCCAGGTGATCGGTGGCCACGAGGTGCCGTTCGGCACCGGCCGGGGTCCGGAACAGGCCGGTGTCGGCGTTGTAGCGCCCGTCGGTCAGGAACTGCAGGGTCAGGAACGGATGGGTCGTGCCGCCCTTGCGGAGGTTGATCTCGATCGCGAAGACGTCCCAGCCCTCGCTGTCCCGACGGACCGCGACGAAGTCGATGGCGAACCGGCCGAGCACGCCCTCCTTCGCCAGGCGGGCTCCGACTGTGCGCGCCTCGGCCGAGATGCTGCGGGCGTAGGCGAAGTCGGCCGGGAACTTCGCGCCGAGGTAGCTCTGCCCGGACGGACCACCGAGCAGCTGGTCGTGGGTCGAGAGCAGCTCGACGTCGCCGCCCGGGAGGACGCGGAGCTGCACGCTGGGACTGCGCACCTCGGCGCCGGTCACATGCTGCTCGACGATGCCGCCGCGCTCGGCGAGCTTCGCGACATAGGCGTCCAGTGGCACGTCGGGGCTCTCCAGTCGCATGGCCCCGACCCGTTGTGCGACCTCGGCCGACTCGGCAGCCGAGCCCGCCGGGACCAGGCCGGCCAGGTCGACGAAGGCGTTGCCAGCCCCTGACACGCCCTCGTTCAGCTTGACGATGGCGCCCCTCATCGTCGGTTCCCGAGCTCGCATGGCCAGCAGCGCAGCGGTGACGTCCTCGAGGGTGTGCAGGTTCTCGTGGCCCAGTGGGTGCCGCACGCCCTCCTCGGCGAACAGCCGGCGGCAACCGCTCTTGGACCCCCAGTCGGCGAGCCTTGGGTCGGCTCCGTACATGGGGATCCCCAGCGAGAGCGCAACATCCCGCTCGAGCGGGGTCGTGTTGTACGGAAGGAGGTGCGACATGGTCCGGTCCGGCACGAGCTCCGCGATGTGGCGCAGCAGCCGAGGCCGATCCAGCAGCTTCTCCGACAAAGGGCGCGGCGTGGAGTCGCCCACCGCGACCAGGTGCAACCGCGCCTTCGCGTGGCTCGGGATGACGCCGGGCAGCAGGGCCAGGTAGTACTCCACGATCGTCGGCCGGATCGGCATCGAGGTGATGTAGACCATCTGCAGCCGGGGCTGGCGCAGCAGCAGGAGCAGGAAGAGGAACCGCTCCTCCATCGCCTGGGTCATCGTGCCGCTGCCCTCGGTGACGCGGTCCAGCGTGACCGACGGCAGGACCACCACCGACTCGCCGACCCGGTTCAGGCGCATGGCGTTCCAGACGTCGGCCATCCCGGACTGGAGGTGGTCGAACCGCGTGTAGCGCTGCTCCTCGTCGAGGTCGCCGAGTGTCAGGCCGGCTGGTTGGCTGGTGACCCAGGGGCTGCTCACGTCGACACCTGAGCGGCATCCAGTCCGCGGACAGAGAACACCGACACCGGCCGGCTGAAGCCGCGCAGGGTCAGGTCACCGACCGGATCGGTCACAGCCCGGCTGCCCATGGCGGCCTGGACCCGTTGGGTCACGTAGACCTCCCAGGGAGCCGCCTCGGCACATAGCCGCGCGGCCAGGTTGGTGACGCTGCCGATGGCCGCGTAGTCGAACCGGCCCTCGAACCCGATCCGGCCGAGGGTCGCGAAACCCTGAGCGATCCCGATCGAGAACGCCAGGTCGTGACCGCGCGCCGTCCAGCTCGCCGCGAGGTCGCGGATCCGTCCGCGCATCGCCACGGCCAGGCCCACGGCCCGGTCCGGCGCGTCATCGCAAGGCAGCGGGTCGTTGAAGAACACCATCAAGCCGTCGCCGGTGAACCGCTCGAGCGTGCCCTCGTAGCGCGTCACCAGGTCGCCCAGCGCGGAGAAGTACTCGCCCAGGACGGCCATCACCTCCTCCGGCTCACTGGTCTCGGCGAATGCCGTGAAGCCGCGCAGATCGCAGAACAGCACGACGATCTCCCGGCGGTGACCCTCGAGCACCGACTCGTCGC
>JAVEDA010000261.1 GCA_030841195.1 Actinomycetota bacterium
TCCGCACCGGCGAGCTGCTGGGCGCGCGGCACCTGCTGCCCGGCGAGGTCCCGGGTCTGCAACGACCGTCGGCCGACGACCTGGCGGCCGCCCTTGCCGCCGCCGCGGCACGACCCGATCCCCCGCCGCCGCTCGCCACCACCCTGGTCGTGCTCGGCACCGATCTGGCCCTGTCGAAGGCCCAGTGCCAGAAGGTCGCCGGCATCGGTCACGACGGGCTGGCCCGTGCGATCAACCCGGTGCACACGATGTTCGACGGGGACACGGTGTTCGCCCTGGCCACCGGGGTGCGGGCAGCGCCGGATCCCTTGGGTTTCCACTCTCTGCTGGGGGCCGCTGCAGACTGTGTGACCCGGGCCGTGGTGCACGCCATGCTGGCCGCGACGACTGTCGAGACCCCCGCGGGTGGCCGGCGCAGTTATTCGGACGCGTTCCCGTCGGCGCTGACCTCGCGGGCACCCTGACCGGCGTACCCCTCGCAAGATCCTTTGGACGCCGACGCACCACTCCTACGGCGTGTCTGGTGCGGGAGCGTCCAGTCGATCTTGAGGCCGTACGCCGGGAGCTGGACGTCAGATCGTGACGACGACCTTGCCGCGGGCGTGCCCCGCCTCCACGTGACCGATGGCCTTCGGAGCCTCGACCAGGGCGAACGTCCGGTCGACCGCCGGCGTGAGCTGCCCGGCCTCGACCAGCTGGGCGAGCACGAGCAGGTCCTCCCGCGTCACGCTGGCGATGAACGTGCCCAGCTTCTGGCTGACGAACATGGACAGGATCATCGCCCGGACCTGCCGGTCGCTGCCGCCGAGCCACTTGCCGCTCGTCTCGCCGCCGACGATGACCAACCTGCCCTTGGGGGTGAGGGCCCGACGCAGGCGGGACAGTGACGCGTTCCCGCCGATGTCCAGGATCAGGTCGTAGCGCGTCCCGGTCGCCGCGAAGTCCTCGCGGTTGTAGTCGACGACGTGGTCGGCACCGAGCGATCGGACCAGGTCGACCTTCGTGGTGCTGCACACGCCGGTGACCTGCGCCCCGAACGACTTGGCCAGCTGCACGGCGAAGGTCCCGACGCCGCCGGATGCGCCGATGACCAGGACGTGCTCGCCGGGCTGCACCGCGCCGCGGTCCCGCAGGGCCTGCAGGGCGGTCACGCCGGACACCGGCAGGGCAGCGGCCGACTCGAAGGACAGGGTGGCTGGCTTGGCTGCCAGCTGGTCCTCGCGGGCTCGCGCGAACTCGGCGTACGTCCCGATGCCGGTGCCGAAGACCTCGTCGCCGGGTGCGAACCGGGTGACGTCCGTGCCCACCGCGGTCACGACGCCGGCCAGGTCGGTGCCGGGGACGCCCTGCTTGGGAGCCCGGAAGCCGTAGCCGGCCAGCCGGATCGGGTACGGCAGGCCGGTCATGACGTGCCAGACGCCCCGGTCCACCCCGGCCGCGTGCACTCGCACCAGCACCTCGCTGGCGCCGATCTCGGGCGTCTCGATGTCGCGCAGCTCGAGACCGTCTGCCGGGCCGAACCTGTCCTGGACGATCGCCTTCACGGCCGGGCTCCTGACTGAGGGGGACTGTCCCGGCTGACGCCGAGATCGGCTTACGCTGTATGCTTACAACGTAAGGTAGTCCGGTCCGCGACCGCTGTCCAGCCCCGCGTCGACGAAGTTGCCCGCCCGGACCGAGATCGTTCGCGACGTTCCGTCGCAACTCGCCGGCTCGCACCGCGGCATGTTGAGCACAAACGTCGCGAACGATCTTGTACGGCGGGGGGCTCAGCCGGCGGTGACCGTGCCCATCAGGGTGCCGCGGCCGATCGCCCTTGCCGTCGATCGCCTCCAGCACCCGGCTGGTGTCAGGCGGCGATCAGGCGAGCGGGCACGGTCCGACGCTGGTCCCGGTCAGCCGACCCGGTGCTCGGCGGCAAGGGCCTCGAGCACCTGCTCGGCGACGTCGTCGGGCCGGCCCTCGCCGGTGATGGTCAGTCCTGGCTCGTCCGGCTCGAGCGGCTCCAAGGTCGCCAGCTGGCTGTCGAGCAGCGACGGTGGCATGTAGTGACCGGCTCGCAGGGTGACGCGCTCGCGCAGCACGTCCGGCGAGGTGTGGACGTGGGCGAACCACACCGACGGATGGCCCGCGCGCAGCACCTCGCGGTAGGACCGCTTCAGCGCCGAGCAGGTCACGACGGCGTTCTCACCCGCCGCTTCCCGGGCGCCAATCCAGTCGGCCAGCGCCTGCAGCCAGGGCCAGCGGTCGTCGTCGTCCAACGGGGTGCCGGCGTGCATCTTCGCCACGTTGGCCGGCGGGTGGAACGTGTCGCCCTCCGCGAACGGCCACCCCAGCCGCTCCACCAGGTGCTCAGCCACCGTCGTTTTGCCGGTGCCGGACACCCCCATCACCACGACGGTGGTGGTCGGACCACTCGGCCGGTCCGGGTCGACTGTCACGTCCCGATTCAACCGCGGTTCTTCCGGGCGGTGGCCTGACCGCCCTTGCGGCCGGCCTCCTTCTTCTGCGCGGAGGTGCCGCCCTGGTGCGGGTCGCTGCCCTTGCCGGACTGCTGGCCGCCGTGCTTGGAGGCGTCCGGCGAGTTGGCGATCCGGGCGGCCCGCTCCTTCGACATCCCCTTGTCCTTGAGCGCCTCGTACTGCTTCTCGTTCTTGATGTTGGACGGCACGGCTGCCTCCTCAGGTGTCGCTGGTCGTTGAGTACCCGGTTCCTCTTCCCCGTCTCCGGCGCAAGTCACCTGCGTCGCCGTGTGCCGCCCCGGCTGCGGGGTAGAGCCTCCCCGGACGAGCGAAGGAGTACCGATGCGGAGATGGGTCCGGGACCACGGCCTGCTGCTGGCCAACGCCGGTCTGTTCGTCGTTTTCTTCGCGGGCATGGCCCTGGCCGGAGTCCGCGCCTACAACGGTGACCAGCTGGCGCACGGTGAGGCAGCCGTCTCGCTGTGGGGCTACCTGCACACCGGCGATTTCGTCGAGGCGACGTTCGAGAACTGGGAGTCGGAGTTCCTGCAGATGGGGATGTACGTCGTTCTCACCGCCTACCTGTTCCAGCGCGGCTCGTCGGAGTCCAAGCCGTTGGACGAGCCCTCCCCGCAGGACGAGGACCCCCGTGACGCCGACAAGCGCCGCGACGTGCCCTGGCCGGTGCGGCGCGGCGGCCTGGTCCTGTCGCTCTACGAGAACTCGCTGGCCGCCCTGTTCTTCGTCCTGTTCGCCGCCTCCATCGCGCTGCACGCCGTCGGCGGCGCCCGGGCCTACAGCGCCGAGCAGCAGGCCCACGGCGAGGCCGCGGTCTCCACCTGGGGCTTCGTGCGCACCGCGGAGTTCTGGTTCGAGTCGTTCCAGAACTGGCAGTCGGAGTTCCTCGCGGTGGCGGTGATCGTGGGTGCGTCGGTCTACCTGCGGCAGCGCGGGTCGGCCGAGTCGAAGCCGGTCGCCGAACCGCATCACGCCACCGGCGCCTAGCCGGGGATGGGGACGGCGGTACCGGTCACCGAGATGCCGGTGCCCGGCTCGGCGGGGATGTGTACGACGAGGTGGCTCGGCCGGCCCATGTCGGCGCCCTGGCGCAGGGTCAGCGTCGACGGCAGGTCCACCAGGCCCAGCTCGCGCAGGTAGCCGCCCAGCGCAGCGGCCGCCGCTCCGGTCGCCGGGTCCTCCATCACCCCGCCCGGAGGGAACGGGCAGCGCACGTCGAACTCCGTCGGACCCGAGCGCCAGACGAGGTCCACCGTGGTCCAGTCGCGCTCGGCCATCAGGGCTCCCAGCGCGTCGAAGTCGTAGTCGAGGTCCGCCAGCCGACTACGTTCCCGGACCGCCACCACCGGGTGCCACGCGCCGGCGTAGGCAACCCGGAGCGGGAGACCGGTGTCCAGGTCGTCGGCCGACCAGCGCAGGGCGGCCAGCAGCCGGTCCCGGTCGTCGTCGTCCATCGGGACGCTGCGCGGGGTGACGCTGGTGAGAGTGGCCGTGACCAGGCCGGCGCCGTCGGCGACGGTCGACACCGCCACCTCGCCGGCACGGGTGTCCAGCAGCATCGGGCCGGTGCCGAACCGGTCGGCGTGGGCGACCGCGGTGGCGATCGTCGCGTGGCCGCAGAAGGGCACCTCGGCGAGCGGGCTGAAATAGCGGAGGC
>JAVEDA010000276.1 GCA_030841195.1 Actinomycetota bacterium
CCGGGCGACGGCTCGCAGCGCCTCCCGGTCGGCGCTCGGGTATGCGGCGAGCAGGTCGTCGATGCCCGCGTCGGCGAGGTGGCACGCCTCGGCCGGTGTGAACGCGAGCACGCCCTGCCAGCCGGGCGTCCCCAGCACCCGCAGCAGGATGTCCACGCAGCGCACCGACTTCGACGCGACCCGGACCGGGAGCCCGCCGGCCTGCCCCGCGAGCTGCGCCGCGTTGGCGTACAGCGCGTCCAGGTCGACCACGGCGAACGGGGCGTCCCGGTCGCCGACAGCGGTCTCCAACCGCCGGTAGGCATCTGCCGCGGTCATGACGCACCGCGCAGTGCGGCCGGCGGCCCCAGCACGTGGGCCAGGTGGTCGTTGGTGAAGACGCCGACCGGGTCCAGCCGGTCGCGTACCGCCTGGAACCGGTCCCACCCGGGGTAGCGCGGGGCGAGCACGTCCGCGCCGGCGCTGTGCTTCTTGCCCCAGTGCGGCCTTCCGTCCATGGCCAGCATCACCCGCTCGACCTCCCGGAAGTACGCCGTGTCGTCCGCACCGGCGAACTGGTGCACCGCAACGTACGCCGACGGCCGCCCGGACGCGGTGGACAGCAGCGCATCGTCCTCGGCCGACACCCGTACCTCGATGGGGAACGTCACCGGGAGCCGGTCCCGCTCGATCAGGGTGAGCACCGCGCGCACCGCCTCGCCCACGGCCTCCCGCGGCAGCGCCCACTCGGACTCGGTGAACCGCACCCGGCGGTTGCTGGCGAACACGCGGTGGCTGTCGTCGAGGCGGGAGCTGCCGGAGGCCAGCAGCCCGGTCAGCCGGCCGAGGGTCGGGGTCGCGGCCGGGAACTGGAGGCCGGCGCGCTGCAGCAGGCTGAGGCCGGTGTTGTTGACCAGCTCGTCGGTCAGCCAGGTGCGCCACCGCGGCGGCGGGGCCGCCGGCTCGTCTGTCCGGCTACTGCGCAGCAGCAGCGACCGGCTCGACCACGGCAGCGCGTAGAGCTCCACGTGGTGACAGCTGGCGACCAGCTCGTCCAGGTCCTCGAGCACCTCGGCGAGCGGACGCACGTCCTCCACCTTGTGCAGCCGGAAGGCCGGCACCGTCTGCACCCGCACCTCGGACATGACACCGAGCGCGCCGAGCGAGACCCGGGCCGCGCGCAGCACGTCCACGTGATCGGCGTCGGCGACGTCACCAAGGTCCAGGGCCGTTCCGGCCGCGGTCACCAACCGGCCGCCGACCATCAGCGCCGAGAGGTTGCCGAAGGCCCCGCCGGTGCCGTGCGTCCCGGTCGCCAGGGCGCCGGCCAGCGTCTGGGTGTCGACGTCCCCCATGTTCTCCAGGGCCCGGCCGCGCTGATGCAGGGCGGCCGAGAGCGCGTGCAGGGTGATGCCGGCCTGAGCCGTGGCCACCCCCGCCTCGTCGACATCGAGCAGCCGGTCCAGCCGCGACAGGTCCACCTGCACGCCGTCGGTCACGCACAGTGGCGTGAACGAGTGCCCCGAGCCGACCGGGCGCACCACCAGCCCGTCGGAGGCAGCCGCCAGGACACCCGCGGCGAGCTCGTCCTCGGTGGCCGGCCGCAGCACCCTGGCCGGCGAGCAGTGCTGCCGACCGGACCAGTCCGACCAGTCGTGCGGCGGCTCGGGAAGGCCCGTCACCGCGACCGGTCAGCCGGGGTAGGAGTCGGTGACGACGACCGTCAGCCGGCTGGTGGAGAGGTTGCCGAACCGCGGTCGGATCCGCGGCGTCGCCTGCAGGTCCTCGGCCGCGGTCTGCGCCGCGAGCTCCTCCCCCGGCGGGTAGTAGACGGTGGTCGCCGGGACGATGCCGTGGAAGTTCCCGACCGCGGCGACGGTCCAGCCGTCCGCGCGCAGGGTGTCAGCGACGCGGGACGCCAGCCCGGCCCGGCTGGTCTGGTTGAGCACCACGACCTGGACGTCCCGCAGGGTGGAGCGGGCCGGGGCGGTGGTCACCGGCGCGGTCGTCACCGGGACGGTGGCGAGCGCGCTGGGGCTGGTCTTGGTGCTGGAGGGGTTGGGCGCCTGGCTCAGCGCCTCCCGCGACGCGGGGGTGCTGGTGGTCGTGGCGGCGGCGGCCTGCGGCTGGACCGGGTCCTGGCCGCGCCAGACGGCCAGCGAAGTGATCAGCGCGGCAACCGCGACGACGGCCAGCAGGGAGGGCATCACGGCCGAGACGACGCTGCGGCCGGAGCGATGGGCGCCCTGGCGGCGGGCAGGAGTCGGAGAGTTCATGACGGGCGCCGACGGTAGCGCCGGTCAGACCTCGATGCCCAACCGGCGGGCCGAGCGGGCGCGCTGGCGCGCCGAGCGCAGCCGGCGCAGGCGCTTGACCAGCATCGGGTCGGTGGCCAGCGCCTCGGGCCGGTCGATCAGTGCGTTCAGCACCTGGTAGTAGCGCGTAGCCGACATGTCGTACAGCTCGCGGATCGCCTGCTCCTTGGCGCCCGCGTACTTCCACCACTGCCGCTCGAACGCCAGGATCTCCTGGTCGCGCTCGCTCAGCTGCGCCCCGGCTCCGGCCTCGGTGGGCCGGAAGGCGTTGGCGGCGTCCATGGCACTCCTGTGGGTCACGCGCGTCGTCACTGGGCTGTCGAGCGTCATCGTACGGGTGAATCACACCCGTGTCATTCACCCACCCGGGCCGGTCGCGAACGGCTGCAGCGTGACGCCGGCGGCCCGCACCGCGTCCACCAGCCGCTCGCCGGGCCCGACCCGCTCACCGGCCCAGACCACCGAGCGCACCACCTCGCCCTCGACGACCGCGCCCGGCTCGACGACTGCCGCGCCGCAGGAGGCCAGCATGTTCGCCCGCAGGTAGTCGGCCGGCGTCCCGCAGTCGACCGCCGTGGCCTCGGTGACCGCCAGATCGAGGCGCCCGGCGGCGTGCAGCTCGCGCCAGGACACCTCGTACAGCCCGCTGGGCACCGGGGCGAGGTCTTGGACCGACCACCAGGGCAGCACCGCGGTCCCGACGTAGTGCAGCTCGCCGAAGTCGCTGGCAGCGCCGGTGCGCACGCACAGCAGGCGGGGCCGGTCGCCGTCCCAGCCGGCCACCAGCTCGCCGACCGGGTCGCCGGCCCCGTAATAGGCGTCCGCGTTGCTGACCAGCACCGGCCGGCCGTCGATCCAGTCGCGCAGCGCCCCCAGCGCGCCGGCCGTGCCCAGCGCGACCGGCTGCTCGAGCGAGACGTGGACGTCCCGGCCGGCCAGGGCGGCCACCAGCTGGTCGGCCCGGTGGTGCGCGTTGACCGCCGTACCGGCGACATGGGGTGCCACCCGGTGCAGGGCCAGGTCCAGCAGGGTGCGGTCACCCACCGGGCACAGCGGCTTGGGCCGTACGTCGGTCAGCGGCCTGAGCCGGGTGCCGGCACCTGCGGCCAGCACCACGCCGGCCAGCCCGTCTCGCGTCACCCGGCCACGCTCTCACGCAGGGAATCGCGGGCCCCGGCGGCCACGTTGTGGACGGCATGCCAGCCGTGACCGTTGACGACGTCCTGTCCCTCCCCCGCATCCCCGCCGCGGACCTCGCTGCCGTGGACCGGCCGGTGCGCTCGGTCACCACCGCGCCGCGCGGCTTCGAGGGCGAGGGCTTCCCGGTGCGCCGTGCGTTCGCCGGGGTCGACCTCGCGGACCTCGACCCGTTCGTGCACCTCGACCAGATGGGAGAGGTGGAGTACGCGCCGGGCGAGCCCAAGGGCACGCCATGGCACCCGCACCGCGGCTTCGAGACCGTCACCTACATGATCGACGGCGAGATGGCCCACCAGGACTCCAACGGTGGCGGCGGCCTGATCAGCAACGGCGACACCCAGTGGATGACCGCCGGGTCCGGGATCCTGCACATCGAGACCCCGCCCGAGGCATTGGTGATGAGCGGCGGCCTGTTCCACGGCTTCCAGCTGTGGGTGAACCTCCCGAGCGACAAGAAGTGGGCGACGCCGCGGTACCAGGACATCCGCGGCGCCAAGGTCGGACTGCTGGCCTCGACCGACGGCGGCGCACTGGTGCGGGTGATCGCCGGCTCGCTGCCGGGAGTCGACCTGGCCGGCCCGGGCTCGACGTACACACCGATCACGCTGGCGCACGCGACCCTGCAGCCGGGCGCCGAGCTGACCCTGCCGTGGCAGCCCGACTTCAACGCGCTTGTCTACGCCCTCGGCGGCTCCGGGGTGGTGGGCTCCGGTGACGGCGCCCGGCCGCTGCGGGCCGGCCAGCTCGCGGTGCTCGGCGCCGGCGACACCGTCACGGTGCGGGCCGAAGCGGCCCAGGAGAGCCGCAGCCCCGAGCTGGACGTGCTGGTCCTCGGCGGCCGCCCGATCCGGGAGCCGGTCGCCTGGTACGGCCCGTTCGTCATGAACAACGAGTCCGAGCTGCGGCAGGCCTTCGAGGACTTCCAGGCCGGCAAGCTCGGCACCATCCCCGCCGACCACTAGCCGCCCCCGGTGGCACCGCCCGTCGACCACGTATGGCAGGCGTGCCGGTACTTCCCGAGGCCTCTGCGCCTCGCAAGGTGACGACACGCCTCGCCAAGTGACGGCGTACTGGATCAACTCGGGCCAGCTCCAGCCAGCTCAGGGCAGGCCGGAATGGCGTGTCGACCGTCTCGACACGCGGGACATTTCACCCTTCCACAAGGAACCGCCTATAGTCCAGCAACAACAGTTTCTTGATGGAGAAAGGCAAACTCATGGGGTTCAAGCCCACTCGGCGAGCCGCCGCCCTCGTGGCCGCGGGACTTGTGTCCACCCTTGCTCTCGCCGCGTGCGCCAGCACCGACGAGCCGGCGGCCGGCTCGACCGGCTCCGGCGGCGGCAAAGAGGTGACGCTCTCCCTGGTCGCGTACTCGACGCCGCAGGCCGCCTACGAGAAGATCATCGCTGCGTTCCAGAAGACGGACGCCGGCAAGAACGTGAAGTTCACCCAGTCCTACGGCGCCTCCGGCGACCAGAGCCGTGCGGTCGCCGCCGGCCTGCCCGCCGACTTCGTCGAGTTCTCCCTCGAGACCGACATGACCCGCCTGGTCGACGCCGGCCTGGTCGACGCCTCGTGGAACACCGACGAGCACAAGGGCATGGTGACCGACTCGGTCGTCTCGCTGGTGACGCGCAAGGGCAACCCGAAGAACATCAAGAGCTTCGAGGACCTGGTGAAGCCGGGCGTCGACGTCATCACGCCGAACCCGTTCTCCTCGGGCGCCGCGCGCTGGAACATCATGGGCGCCTACGGCTCGCAGACGCAGACCGGCAAGTCCGAAGCCGACGCCACCGCGTTCCTCGCCAACGTGCTGGGCAACGTCTCGGTCCAGGACGACAGTGGCCGGGCGGCCCTGCAGACCTTCACCGGTGGCAAGGGTGACGTGCTCATCTCCTACGAGAACGAGGCCATCTTCGCCCAGCAGAACGGCCAGGACGTCGACTACGTCGTCCCGGACAACACCCTGCTGATCGAGAACCCGGCCGCGGTCACCAGCAGCAGCAAGCACCCGAAGCAGGCCAAGGCCTTCCTCGACTTCGTCCGCTCGGACGAGGCCCAGAAGATCTTCGCCGAGAACGGGTACCGCCCGGTGTCGGAGTCCGCGGACACCGCGGGCCAGGACTTCCCGACCCCGCCCGGACTGTTCACGATCCAGGACCTGGGAGGCTGGGCCGAGGTGGCGACGAAGTTCTTCGACCCGGACAAGGGCATCGTCACCGACATCGAGCGCAAGCTCGGGGTCTCGGTCGAGAAGTAGGGACGCCTGTGGCGAGCAGCACCACCGTGGGTGGCGCGGGCGTGAGCCTCCTGGGGGCCCCGCCCGCGCCGCCGGCGACCCCGTCTCGCCGGCGCCCCCTGCACGGCAAGGGCAAGGCCATCGGCCTGAGCCTGGTGATGACCTACCTCAGCATCATCGTGCTGATCCCCTTGGCTGCCGTGGTGTGGCACTCACAGTCCAACGGGTTCAGTGGCTTCGTCCACGCGGTCACCACGCCGGAGGCCGCGTCGACGCTGAAGCTCACGATCTACTCGTCGATCCTCGTCGCGGCGATCAACATGGTGATGGGGACGGCGATCGCCTGGGTCCTGGTGCGTGACAAGCTGCCGGGCCGCACCTTCCTCGACACCCTGATCGACCTGCCGTTCGCGCTGCCGACAATCGTTGCCGGACTCGCACTGCTGACGGTGTACGGCCCGAACAGCCCGCTGGGCGTCAACCTCGCCTACCAGCGTGCGGGCGTCGTCGTGGCGCTGCTCTTCGTGACCCTGCCATTCGTCGTGCGCACGGTGCAGCCGGTTCTGATGGAGCTGGACACCGAGATGGAGCAGGCCGCGGCGTCCCTGGGCGCGGGGCCGGGCACGATCTTCGTCCGGATCATCCTGCCGAACATGTTTCCGGCGATGGCGGCGGGAACGGCGCTCGCGTTCGCCCGTTCGATGAGCGAGTTCGGCTCGACGGTCCTCATCTCCGGCAACATCCCGTTCCAGACGCAGGTGGCCTCGGTGCACGTCTACAACCAGTTGGAGAGCGACAACGTCGCCGGGGCGGCCGCGGTGTCCACGGTGCTGCTGATCGTGTCGCTCGTCGTCCTGGTCGCCCTGGACATGCTGCAGCGCTGGGCGGCCCGTCGTGGCTAGCCAGACGGCGGCGACCGTCCGCCGGGTAGGCGTCCGCGCCACCGTGCGCACCGTCGTGCTGGTCTATCTGACGCTGCTCCTGGTGTTCCCGCTCGCGCTCGTGCTGTTCAAGACCTTCGAGAACGGCGTCGCGCCGGTCATCGACAGCCTGACGACGGCGTCGACACAGCACGCCATCCAGATCACGGTCGTCGTCGCCTTCTGGGCGGTGGTTGCCAACACCATCTTCGGCGTCACGGCCGCCCTGCTCCTGGTGCGGCACACGTTCCACGGCAAGCGCACACTGAACGCGCTGATCGACCTGCCGCTCGCGGTGTCGCCCGTCGTGGTCGGCCTCTCGCTGGTGCTGGTCTACGGACGGCTGACCGGCGTCGGCCGGGCACTGGCGGGCATCGGCATCAACGTCATCTTCTCGATCCCGGGCATGGTGATGGCGACGATCTTCGTCAGCATCCCGCTCGTGGTGCGTGCCGTCGCCCCCGTGCTCGAGGAGATCGGCGACGACCAGGAGCAGGCCGCTGCCACGCTCGGCGCCGGCCCGGTGCAGACCTTCCGTCGCATCACGCTGCCGTCCATCCGCGGCGCTCTCGCCTACGGCGTCGTCCTGGCCCTCGCGCGTTCGCTGGGCGAGTATGGCGCGGTGGCCGTCGTCTCCGGGCGGCTCGTCGGCCGCACCCAGACCCTGACCCTGCTCGTGCAGGAGCGCTACCAGAACTTCGACCAGCAGACGGCGTACGCCTCCGCATTTCTCCTCGTCCTCACCGCCGTCATCGCCCTGCTCGTCAGCCGCCTCCTGCGCCCGAAGGAACTGAAGTCATGAGCATCATCGTCCGCGACGTCAACAAGAGCTTCGGCGACTTCGCCGCGCTCACCGACGTGTCCGTCGAGATCCCGTCCGGCTCGCTGACGGCGCTGCTCGGCCCCAGCGGCGGCGCCAAGTCGACGCTGCTGCGCGTCATCGCCGGCCTGGAGAAGGCGGACAGCGGCCTGGTCGAGATCGAAGGCAGGGACGCCACCAAGCTGCCGGCGCAGGACCGGGGCGTCGGCTTCGTGTTCCAGCACTACGCGGCGTTCAAGCACCTCTCGGTCGCCCGCAACATCGCCTTCGGCCTGGAGATCCGCAAGCGGCCCAAGGCTGAGATCAAGAAGAAGGTCGACGAGCTGCTCGAGCTCGTGCACCTCGAGCAGTTCGCCCACCGCTACCCCGCGCAGCTCTCCGGCGGCCAGCGGCAGCGGATGGCCCTGGCCCGGGCGCTAGCCGTCGAGCCCCAGGTGCTGCTGCTCGACGAGCCGTTCGGCGCGCTGGACGCGCAGGTGCGCAAGGAGCTGCGGGCCTGGCTGCGCCGGCTGCACGACCAGGTGCACGTCACGACGGTCTTCGTGACGCACGACCAGGAGGAGGCCATGGAGGTCGCCGACTCGATCGTCGTGATGGCCGACGGCAAGGTCGAGCAGATCGGCTCCCCCGACCAGCTCTACGAAGCCCCGGCCAACGACTTCGTGATGAGCTTCCTCGGCCCGGTCACCAAGCTCGGCGGCGAGCTGGTGCGCCCGCACGACCTCGAGCTCTCGATCGAGCCCCGGCCGGACACCGTCACCGCGAAGGTCACCCGGGTCACCCGCCTGGGCTTCGAGGTGCGCGTCGACCTCGAGATCGAGGGCGAGGAGCTGTGGGCCCAGGTCACCCGCGGCTCGTCCGAGCAGCTCGGGCTGGTGGAGGGCCAGACCTTGTTCGTACGCCGGTCCGCTCCCGTGCGGGCCGCGGCAGCCGTGTCCTAGGCCAGGCCCGTCACGGGGCGGCGGCCGACGGGGCGAAGGCCGCCCACGCGGTCGGTCCCGGCACCGAGAGGCGGTAGAGCACCCGCGGGCTGCCGCCGTCCAGACCGGTCTCCACCACGTCGTACCGACCCTTGCTCTCGGACCCGGTCCGGAACCAGACCAGTCGGTCGGACCGCGACCACCCGATCAGGTGGTCGGTGCTCGGCAGCGCGAAATGACCGAGGTCGTGCGGCTCCCCGTCCAGGCCGAACCGGGCCCAGAGGCGGCGGCCGCGGACCTCCAGGACACCCACACTCACGACGGCCTCGGCGGCCCGGGGCGAGACGGCCCAGCCGTCGGCCAGCGACCCGTCGGTGGCCTGCACGGCGTCGCTCTGGCCCGTCACGGGGTCAAGGACACCCACCCGGAGCCCAGCAGGACCGGTGGTGCCGCTCGGCGTCCCGCTGACGACGACCAGCCGGCCGTCCGGCAGGAACGCTCCGAAGGCCCGTCCGATGTGCCCGGCCAGCGGCACCGCGCGCGGTGCCTGCGTGGGGTCGGCGGGGACCAGCCGGAGCACCGGGATCGTGCCCGGCCCCGGCCCGGCGTCGTCGAACGCGACGGCCAGCCCGCCACCGGGCGCCGGCGCCGCCCAGCACGCTGGACCCACCCGTCGGGCCGCGACGGTGACGGTTCGCTTCGGCCCGGCGACCGACTCGAGCCGGACGTCGACCCGGTCCGACCCGGCCGTGCGCACCGCGGCAACGGCGCGCCCATCGGCCGACAGGGTGCGGCACGGCCCCATCACCCCGAACGACGACAGCCGGACCCAGTGCCCGTCGCTGTTCAGCGCCCAGCCCCCCACGTCGTAGCCCGAGACCACCAGGCGAGCCGACTCGGGGTAGCCGAGTTCGGCCTGATCGAGATGGATCAGCTGCGGGCCGGGCTGGGTCGGCAGGGCCTGCTCGTCGTCCCGGGTCTGCAGCAGCACGCCGCTGACGACCGACGCCATGCAGGCGGCGGCGAGCAGCGCGGCGGCCCGGGCTCGCCGGCGCCGGTGCCGCAGCTGCGCGTCGACCCGGCCGGCCAGGTCGACGACCTCCACCTGCTCCGCCATCGTCGACAGGGCACGCCGCAGCGGTGCATCGGTGGGAGTCATGACCGCACCTCCTCGAGCAGCTCCGGTGCCAGCGCGCGCAGCCTGGCGATGGCCTTGAAGGTCTGGCTGCGAACCGTCCCCACCGAGCAGCCGAGAGCCTCCGCGGCCGCGGTCTCGCTCAGGTCGTCGAAGTACCGCAGCACCACGACCGCCCGCTGCCGTGGCGCCAGGTGGGCGAGGGCCGCCTCGAGGGTGAGCGCGACCGCGACCTGGTCGTCGTGACCACCGGTCGGCAGCTCCTCGTCGAGCAGTTGGACCTCGTCGACCCGGTGGTGCCGCCACCGGGACACGTGCTCGCGGTAGAGGACGGTCCGGACGTAGGGCTCCGGGTCGCCGCGGGCCGAGATCCGGGCCCAGCGCCCGGCGACCTTGACCAGCGCCGTCTGCACGAGGTCCTCGGCCGCTCCCTGGTCCCCCGTCAGCAGGTACGCCGTGCGCAGCAG
>JAVEDA010000288.1 GCA_030841195.1 Actinomycetota bacterium
TTCGCGACCTTTGTGAGCGACACGCCGCACCCAAGCGCGGCGAGTTGCGACCGAACGTCGCGAACGATCTTGAAACGGCGGGGCCCGCGACACGCCCGACAGGGGCGCCAAAAGGGTGTCTTCTGTCCGCGTTCCGGTTTCGAGGTGCCATTCCGGCGTACGTTGGTTACGCAGCGTGCTCCCCTGCTGTCGCCCCGGACCCGGCGCACTCCTGACGCCCGAGAGCTGGCGCGACCATGGCCCCCATGTCGCACGACCGGATGACCCTGTCCATCACAAGACCGCCGGACGGCGCTGTCGACTACGTCCAGATCGTCGGCGACGTCGACCTGTCCGAGCTCGAGGCGCTCGACCGCGCGGCCGCCCAGCTGCAGGACGGCGCCGGCGGCGGCGTCTGCGTCGATCTCGGCGGCACCACGTTCATGGACTCGACCCTCGTGCAGTTCCTGGAGGACCTCGGCGACGGCGGCGCCGGTCACCTGGTCATCTGCCGCCCCGGCCCGATGGCCAGCCGGCTCATCCACCTGACCGGCCTGGACGCCGTGGCCAGCGTCCGCGCCGACCTGCCGCCGCAGTGGCCGAACCTGCCCGCAGCCTGACGCGCTTGTCTTTGGCTGTGGCCGGATAGCCATGATCGGAGTGCGCTGGAGCCACCAGGTGGGCTCGATCTGCTCCGATCCTGCGGACGGCGCGCACACGTGCGCGGCGCGCACCCACCGGGTGTCACGATTCAGGTCAGCCTGCAACCGACCGGCACCGCGGCACGTGGCACGCTGCCGTCATGAGCAGTGACGACCCCACCCTGGCCGAGCTGCTGGCCCAGGAGGACGAGCTGCGGCTCGGCCGCTTCGACAACGACGACGCATGGTCCCTCGGCTCCGCCCTGGTCGAGGAGGCTCGGCGGCGGGGATCCGCTGTCGTCATCGACATCGAGCGCGGCGGCCAGCAGCTCTTCCACGCGGCCCTGCCTGGCACCGTGCCGGACAACGACTCGTGGATCCGCCGGAAGGGCAACGTGGTTCGGCGGTTCGGCCACAGCTCCCTGTACGTCGGTCGGCTCTGCCGCGACGGGGGCACCACCATCGAGGAGAAGTACGGCGTGCCGACCGCCGACTTCGCCGCGCACGGCGGGGCCTTCCCGCTGCTAATCCGCGACGTCGGCCCGGTCGGGGTGGTGGCCGTGTCCGGGCTGCCGCAGCTCGAGGACCACGCGCTGGTGGTCTGGGGGCTTCGGTCCCTCGGTCAGACGTAGCGCTCGAGGATCGAGGACTCGGCCAGCCGGGACAGGCCCTCGCGGATGCTGCGGGCCCGCGACTCGCCGACGCCGTCGACGGTGAGCAGGTCGTCGATGCTGGCCGCCAGCAGCTTCTGCAGGCTGCCGAAGTGCTCGACCAGCCGGTCCACGACCGTCCCCGGCAGGCGCGGCACCCGGGCGAGCAGGCGGTAGCCCCTCGGGCTCACGGCCGCGTCCAGGCCCTCGCCGCCGGAGTAGCCGAGCGCGCGCGCGACGGCGGCCAGGTCGAGCAGCTCGAGCGCGTCGAGGTTGTCGAGGTCGGCCAGCACGTCGACCACGGTGCGGGCCCTGCGCCCGATGGCCGCCGGCAGGTAGTCGCGGGCGATCAGCTCCCGGTCGGGCTCCACCCCGGCGATCAGCTCGTCCAGCTGGAGCGTGAGCAGCCGACCGTCCGTGCCCAGCTCCACGACGTACGACTCGATCTCGCCGGCGATCCTGCGCACCATCTCCAGCCGTTGGGCGACCGCGGACACATCCCGGACCGTGACCAGGTCCTCGATCTCCAGTGCTGACAAGGTGCCGGACACCTCGTCCAGGCGGAGCTTGTAGCGCTCGAGGGTGGCCAGCGCCTGGTTGGCCCGGGACAGGATCTGGGTCGACGCCTCGAGCACGTAACGCTGGTCGTTGACATAGATGGCGATGATGCTCATCGACTGGCTGACCGAGACCACCGGCAGCCCGGTCTGCTTGTTGACCCGGTCAGCGGTGCGGTGCCGGGTGCCGGACTCGTCGGTGAAGATCGCCGGGTCGGGGACCAGCTGGACGGCGGCGCGCAGGATCCGGGTGCAGTCGCGGTCGACCACGATGGCGCCGTCCATCTTGGCCAGCTCGCGCAGCCGGGTGGCGCTGAACTCGACGTCCAGCACGAAGCCACCGGTCGACAGGGCGTCGACGACCTTGTCGTAGCCCAAGACGATCAGAGCGCCGGTGCGGCCGCGCAGGATCCGCTCGAGCCCGTCGCGCAGTGCGGTGCCCGGTGCGACCGCGGCCAGCGTTGCCCGCAACGGGTCGTCGCCGCGCTCGGTCGGTGCCACAGCCCTCTCCCCGGTCGTCGTCGCTCACGCGGAGTGTATCGGCGCCGCGCGCGGTCCCGGGCCGCGCGACTTGGTCACGAGATGGACACGAAGGTCGCGCGGTGCTCGTTCGACGTTTCAGTGCCGGCGGCTGGCGAACCGGATGACCTCGGCGCCCGGGAAGGCCACCCTCAGCGCGTGCGGGAGGTCGCGGACCTCGATGGCCTCGATCCCGCTGGGCACCTTGCCGGGGTCGGGCGGCACCAGGGCATGGGTGAACCCGAGCCTGGCGGCCTCGGAGAGACGGCGGGCGGTGCCGGTGACCCGCCGGATCTCGCCGGCCAGGCCGACCTCGCCGATCGCGACCAGTCCGGTGGCCAGTGCGTCGTTCTTCGCCGAGCCCGCGACCGCCAGCGCCACCGCCAGGTCGGTGGCCGGCTCGGTCAGCCGCACCCCGCCGACCGTCGAGGCGTAGACGTCGCACGCCCCGACCTGGACCTGGGCCCGCCGCTGCAGCACCGCCAGGACCATGGCCAGCCGGCCGCCGTCCAGTCCGCTGGTGGTGCGCCGCGGTGAGTTGAGCAGCGACGGGACGACCAGCGACTGCACCTCGGCGACGAGCGGTCGCTTGCCCTCGACCGTCACGGTGACACAGGTGCCGGGGACGGCCTCGCGCTGCTGGGACAGGAACAGCCCGCTCGGGTCGGCAAGCCCCACGATGCCGTCGTCGGACAGGTCGAAGCAGCCGACCTCGTCAGACGGGCCGTAGCGGTTCTTGACCCCCCGGACCAGCCGGAGCCGGGAGTTGCGGTCGCCCTCGAAGTGCAGCACCACGTCGACCAGGTGCTCGAGCAGCCGCGGGCCGGCGATCGAGCCGTCCTTGGTGACGTGCCCGACGAGCACGGTCGCGATGCCGCGCTCCTTCGCCACCCGGATGAGAGCGGCGGCCACCTCGCGGACCTGGCTGACGTTGCCGGGGGACCCGTCGACCTCCGCGCTGGCGATGGTCTGCACCGAGTCGACCACCAGCAGGTCGGGCTTGACGGCGTCGATGTGGCCGAGGACCGCGGCCAGGTCGGTCTCGGCGGCCAGGAACAGCTCGTCGCGCAGCGCGCCGATGCGGTCGGCCCGCAGCCGCACCTGCGCGGTGGACTCCTCGCCCGTGACGTACAGCGCGCGGGCCCGCTCGGCGAACCGCGCGGCCACGTCGAGCAGCAGGGTGGACTTGCCCACCCCCGGCTCACCCGCCATGAGGATCACGGCGCCCGGCACCATCCCGCCGCCGAGCACCCGGTCGAGCTCGTCCACCCCGGTCGGCACGGCCCGCGCGGCCTCGACGTCGACCTCACCGATCGGCCGCGCGGCGCTGCTGACCGGGCCGGCCCTCGTCGTACGGACCGCGGGTGCCGTGGTGTCGGCCACCGTGCCCCAGGCCTGGCACTCGCCGCACCGGCCGACCCACTTGGCAGTCAGCCAGCCGCACTCCGCGCACCGGAAGGTAGGGCGCTCCCGGACCGCGGTCTTTGCCATGCGGACGACAGTAGGACGGGGGTCGGACACGGCCCGGCAGGCGCACCGGGCGCGGTGGGAGCAGCATCAGGGGCCTTGGCGGAAGGACTCCTCGACCAGGCCGCGACGGAAGAAGTCCACCCCGAGGCCGGCGATCAGCGGCTCGACCTGGCTGGTCATCGACTGGATCGCGGCCAGCTTGGTCTCCAGCAGCTCGCCCTCGAGCAGCAGGCTGAACAGCTGCTCGTCCCGCGACGTGCACGGCGGCTCGGCGCCCATGAAGACGTTGAACTGGTCCAGCGGCTCGCGGAACTCCTCGAGCCACTCCGGCGAGTTGGTGGCGTAGCCCAGCACGGCGTCAGGCGGCGCCACCGCCTTGAAGGCCTCGGTCGCCCAGCGGCAGGCGGCCTTGTGGTCGTCGTGCCCGGTCATCCCGTCCGGGCCGAAGGTCAGCACCGTGTCGGGCTGCACCTCCTCCATCAGGGCGGTGACCCGGCGTACAGCCTCGTCCTGGTCGACCTCGGCGCACCCGCCGTCGGGGTAGTCGAGCCAGTGGTGCTCGGTGACGCCGAGGATGGCGAGCCCCCGCTCCATCTCGGCGGTGCGTACGGCGGCCAGCGGGGCACCGCTCGGCCAGCGCTCCTCGTCGGGGGAGCCGAGCTCGCCGCGGGTCGCCGTGACGCAGACGACCCGGTCACCGGCGCGGGCCGCCCGGGCCATCAGCCCGGCGCACAGCCAGGTCTCGTCGTCCGGGTGTGCCCAGATGCCGAGGATGGTGCCGAGCGGGTTGTCACCTGACATGTCACGAGACGCTAACCGCGACGTCCGATCGCCGCCAGTGATCTCCGGCAGCGGACCGCAGACTGGATGCATGACGACCACCACTCATACGACGTACGCCGTGCACGCGCTCCCGGCGGCCCTCCTCGACGATGTCCGGTCGACCGGGGTGGACGCGTCCGGCACACCCGTCGAGCGCGTCGTCGCGACCGGAGGCGAGCCGCTGCGCTGTTGCCTGCGCGACGCCGGTGCCGGCGAGGCACTGCTGCTGTTCGGCTACCGACCGCCGACGCCGCAAGGTCCCTACCAGGAGGTCGGCGCGGTGTTCGCGCACGCCGATCGGTGTGGCGGGTACGCCGGTGATGGGTACCCGTCGGACTGGCTCGATCGGCCGCAGGTCCTGCGCGCCTATGACGACTGCGGCTGGATCCACCCGGCCACGACGGTGCACGACGGCACCGACCCGGAGGTGTCGCTCGCGGCGGTGCTGGCCGCGCCCGGTGTCGTCGAGGTGCACAGCCGCAACATCGCCTACGGCTGTTACATGTTCGCGGTGACGCCGCTGCGCTGACAGGACCCCGCCGTCTGCCCGTCGACCACGTATGGCAGGCGGGTCGGCACCTGGCGAGGCGCCAGCACCTCGGGAAGTACCGATACGCCTCGCAAGGCAGGTCAGATCCGGTACGGCGATCAGCGAACGTCGCGGTCACGCGACCCGGCCTGCTGGCCCGACCGCGGCACGGGCGTGTGACGATGCAGCCCATGCCCGCGGCCCCCCACGACGTTGACGATGACCTGCGCACCGAGGTCCTGAGCCTGTGCCAGGCCCTGATCCGGGTCGACACGACCAACCCGCCCGGACGCGAGACAGCAGCGGCGGTGCTGCTGCGGGACTACCTGGAGGCGGCAGGGGTCGCCTGCGAGCTGGTCGCCCGGGACCCCGACCGGGCCAACCTGGTCGCGCGCATCCCGGGTTCCGGCGGCGGTCCATCGCTGGCCTTCGTCGGGCACCTGGACGTGGTGCCGGCCGACCCGCGCGACTGGACCCACCCGCCCTTCGACGCCGTCGTCGACGACGGCTACCTCTACGGTCGGGGCGCCGTGGACATGAAGAACGAGCTGGCGGCCCGCGTGGTCGCGATGGCCAGGCTGGCCCGATCGGGCTTCCGGCCCCGTGGTGACCTGTGGCTGCTCGCGGTCGCCGACGAGGAGGACGGCTCGGCCGACGTCGGCATGCGCTGGCTGCTCGAGCACCGCCCCGACATCCGGCCGGACTTCGCGCTGAACGAGGGCGACGGGCTGCGGCTGGAACTGACCGACGGTCGCGCCGTGATGGGCATCGCGGTCGGCGACAAGGGAACCTACCCGGCGCGGGTCACCGCGATCGGCGAGGCGGCGCACGCCTCGATGCCCGCCCAGGGCCGCAACGCGGTGCCGCTGCTGGCCGAGCTGCTGCGCCGGGTGGGGAGTGGGCTGCCCGACCCGAAGCCGAGCCCGGTGGTCGACCGGATGGTGGCTGTCCTCACCGGTCGGTCCGTGCCGGACGACGCCGACGGGTACCGCTCAGCCCTCGCGGTCGCAGCCGCCATGCACCCCGCGCTCGAGCACCTCGTCCCGGCGGTCGCCGGCATCACGATGGCGCCGACGATGCTCACCGGGTCGAGCAAGCGCAACGTGATGCCCGGCCGGGCCAGCGTCGAGCTCGACTGCCGGATCCTGCCGGGCACGACCGAGGCGGACGTCGAGCGCGAGGTGCGCGAACGGCTCGGTACCGGCATCCCCTACGAGCTGGACTGGCCGGAGCAGCTCGTCGCCGGCAGCAGCTCGCCTGCGGAGGGTCCACTGTTCGACGTCTGCCAGGCGTTCATGGACACGGCCGACCCCGGCACGGTCCTGCTGCCCGCCCTGTCGACCGGCTTCACCGACTCGGTCTACCTGCGCGCGGCGTGCGGCACCGTGGCCTACGGCTTCAGCCCGATGCTGGCGACGCCGGCCGACGTGGCGCTGGCGGGCTTCCATGCCAAGGACGAGCGGGTACACGTCGACGACCTGCAGTTGGCGGTGCGCTTCCACGAGCAGGCCGCGCGCGCCCTGCTGGGCTGATCGTTGACTCGTCCACGACGACCGCTGGGTGAAGCCAGCAGTCGGCTCCGGGCTCGGGGACGTCCACCCGGTCAGCGCGTGCGTGGCTTCTTCGGGTCCGCCGGGTGCAGGGCGAAGCGGCGCCGCGAGGTGAGGTGGGCCTGGCAGTGGGTGGCCAGCTCGTCGTACCCCTTCTGCCCCATCAGCTCGACGAGCTCGGCGCGCATCGAGAGGTAGACCGGCTCGGCGGCGACGTGCGCCTCGGTGTTGCCGCTGCAGTACCAGTCCAGGTCGTGACCGCCGGGGCCCCAGCCGCGCCGGTCGTACTCGCCGATGACGACGACCTGCATCTCGGTGCCGTCGCCCCGGTCGACCCGTTCGAAGGTCCGCCGGATCGGCAGCTGCCAGCACACGTCCGGCTTGGTCTCGAGGAAGTGTCGCCCGGTGCGCAGCGCGAGGCCGTGCAGGGCGCACCCCTCGCCGCCGGCGAAACCGGGCCGGTTGGCGAAGATGCAGGCGCCGTCGACCACCCGGGTCTTGCGCGCCCCCTCCTCGTCCTTCTCGGTCCAGTCCTTGGGGTCGTAGTGCTGCCACGTCTCCGGGGTGAGCTCCTTGACGAAGCTCTTCACCCGCTTCTCGTCGGCCTTGTCGGAGAAGTGCGCACCGAGGGTGCAGCACCCCACACCGGGGGGCTGGTCGGCGTAGATGCCCTGGCACCCGTTGCCGAAGATGCACGACCAGTTGGACGTCAGCCAGGTCAGGTCGGCTCGGAACGACTGCTCGTCGTCAGCGGGGTCGGGAAACTCGATCCACGCGCGGGGAAAGTCCAGGGGAACCTCGGGCACGACACACAGCCTAGGCCCGCCCACGCGGGTAAGTTGCGATCGACGTCAAGGTCTGTCGTCACACGGACGTACGACGGGAGGGCGACCCGTGCGGCTCGCAGTGCTCGACGTCGGCTCCAACACCGTGCACCTGCTGGTCGTGGACGCGCACGAGGGGGCCAGGCCGCTGCCTGCCCACTCCGACAAGGCCGAGCTGCGGCTGGCCGAGCACCTCACCGACGACGGCCACATCGACGACACCGGGCGGTCCCGGTTGATCGAGTGCGTGCAGCACGCGCTGGAGGTGGCCGAGGACCGCGGCACCGAGGACCTCGTGGCGTTCGCCACCTCCGCGCTCCGCGAGGCACCCAACGGACCGGAGGTGCTGGCGGCGGTCCGGGACGAGACGGGTGTCGAGCTCGAGGTCCTGACCGGGAACGACGAGGCGCGGCTCACGTTCCTCGCGGTGCGGCGCTGGTTCGGCTGGTCGTCGGGCCGCCTGATGGTGATCGACATCGGCGGCGGGTCGCTCGAGCTCGCCGCGGGCATCGACGAACTGCCGGACGCGGTGGCGTCGCTCCCGTTGGGCGCCGGCCGGCTCACCCGATCGATGCTGCCCGGCGACCCGCCGTCCGGGCACGAGGTCAAGGCGCTGCGCAAGCACGTGCGGGCGCAGGTGGCCGGCCAGCTGCGCCCGTTCGAGACGCTCGGCGAGGCCGACCATGTCGTCGGCACGTCCAAGACGTTCAAGCAGCTGGCCAGGCTGGCCGGGGCGCCGGGCGCGGAGGAGGGCGAGCGGGTTCCTCGGATGCTCAGCCTGGCCGACCTCGACAAGTGGGTGCCGAAGCTCGCCGGCATGACTTACGAGGAACGCGCCGAGCTGCCCGGCGTGTCGACCGGCCGGGCCCCGCAGCTGCTCGCCGGCGCCATCGTGGCCGAGGCCGTGATGGCGCTGCTCGACGTCGACGAGGTGCAGGTCTGCCCGTGGGCGCTGCGGGAGGGCATCATCCTGCGCCGACTCGACTGGATTCGTCCCGACGACTGACGCATAGGCTGGACGGCATGCAACGGACGGTTCGGGTGCCCGGCGCGAAGGTCGCCCTCTCCACCGCCTCCTGCTACCCGGAGACCTGCACGACCGCCTTCGAGATGGCCGCTGACCTCGGGTTCGACGGTGTCGAGGTGATGGTCTGGACCGACCCGGTGAGCCAGGACCCGGACGCCCTCCGCGGGCTGTCGGACCGGTTCGGCGTGCCGGTGCTCGCCATTCATGCCCCCTGCCTGCTGCTCACCCAGCGGGTCTGGTCGACCGACCCCTGGACCAAGTTGCAACGGGCCCAGGCAGCGGCCGAGCGGGTCGGCGCCGGCACCGTCGTCGTGCACCCGCCGTTCCGCTGGCAGCGGGAGTACGCCCGTGGCTTCGTCGACGGGCTGCACCGGATGCAGAACGAGACCGACGTGACCTTCGCGGTCGAGAACATGTTCCCCTGGAAGGCCCGCAACCGCGAGATCGCGGCCTACCTGCCGCACTGGGACCTGCTCGAGCTCGACTACCCGGCCACCACGCTGGACCTCTCGCACACCGCGGTCTCGGACTCCGACGCGATTCAGGTGGTCGAGGCGCTGGGCGACCGGCTGCGGCACGTCCACCTCGCCGACGGCTCGGGCTCGAACAAGGACGAGCACCTCGTGCCCGGTCGCGGCGGCCAGCCGTGCGCGGAGGTCCTGGAGCGGCTCGCCCGCGGCGGTTACGACGGGACCGTCGTGCTGGAGATCAACACCCGACGGGCCGTGAACCGGGACGAGCGGGAGGCCGACCTCGCGGAGGGGCTCGCGTTCGCGCGGCTGAACCTCGCGGCGGCCGCCGGCTCGGCGTCCGGTCCGTGACCGACCGCCAGCTCTTCGACGGGGTCGCGGCCGACTACGACGCCTACCGGCCCGACTACCCGGCCCAGCTCTTCGACGCGCTGGAGTCGGCGATGGGGCAGCCGCTGCTGTGGTCGCACGTCTGCGACGTCGGCGCAGGGACCGGCATCTCGTCCCGGGCCATCGCCGGCCGGGGCGCCACGGTGACCGCTGTCGACCCGGGTCTCGGCGTGCTGCAGGTGCTCCGCTCGAAGTCGACGTCGAGGGTGCTTCCCGTCGTGGGTGACGGCAACGCGCTGCCGCTGGCCGACGGCCAGTTCGACCTCGTGTCCTACGCGCAGTCGTTCCACTGGACCGATCCGGATCGCGCGGTCGGCGAGGCGTTCCGCGTGCTCAAGCCCGGCGGTGTGCTGGCCCTCTGGTGGAACCGGCACGACGTGTCGGTGCCGTGGTTCGCCCAGCACCAGCAGCGGCTGTTCGCCGCATGCGGATGGGCCGGGCACGACGACGAGGCCTGGGCTGCACAGTTGCTTGCCGGGCCGCGCTGGCACAGCCGGGTGGCCACCGTCGAGATCCCCTGGACCCGGCGGATGTCGGTGGTCGACTTCGGCCGCAACATCATGACCAAGTCCTACGTGTTCGGGATGGGTGACCGGGCGCCGGACGTGGTCGCCGCCGAGGTCGACGAGCTGACCAGGGAACACCCCGACGGCTACATCGACGAACCCTTCTCGACGTACGCCGTGATGGCCCGCCGCTAGGTTCCCGCGGTACGGCGGTATCGCGATCCTCGTGAGATAACGCGATGTCGCGGTTTGGTGACCCCTTGTGTCACAGACCACTCTGGGATAGAACATGCTGGTTCGTCCCCGCCTTTTCGTCCCGTCTGGCCCGGTTCGGGCCGACCAGTGCGATGCCCTTCGGAAGGAAACACATGCGATTGCGCAGCATGCTTGCCCTGTGCGCTGCGACGGCCACCGCCGTCTCAGTACTGGGTGTGCCCGCTGGAGCTCAGGAGTCGTCGCCCA
>JAVEDA010000310.1 GCA_030841195.1 Actinomycetota bacterium
ACGGCGGTGGTCCCGGGGTGGTCGCCGCGGTAGAACGGCACCAGGTAGGAGACGTCGAACCGGCCCGCGTAGAACTGGTCCAGCACCGGGATGTTGCGGTCGAAGCGGTGGTTGAAGACGATGACCAGCTTGGCGCGGGAGGACACCTGAGGCAGGGTACCGGGCCGCGCGCGGCTATCCTGCTGGCCTTCCACCGGGGACATTCCCCCGCCGCGACGCAAGAAGAAGGCTGGCTGTGACCGACCCGAACCAGGCGCTTGTGATCACCACGATCAACCCACCGACAAGCGCCGTCCGCGGGTTCGCCGCCGCCGAAGGCTGGCAGGTCTACGTCGCGGGCGACCGCAAGACGCCGGCCGACTGGGAGTGCCCCGGGGTCCAGTACATCTCGCACGCCGAGCAGACCTCGCGGCTGGGCCGGGAGCTGCCGTCGAACCACTACGCGCGCAAGATGCTGGGCTACCTCCGTGCAGTCGCCGACGGAGCCACCGTCATCGCCGACAGTGACGACGACAACATCCCCCGCTCCGACTGGGGGTTCCCCGCGTTCGACGGCGAGTTCCGGACGTCGCAGCCCGATCTCGGCTACGTCAACGTCTACCGGTCCTACACGGACCAGCACATCTGGCCGCGCGGCCTGCCGCTCGACCGGGTACTCGCTGCCGACGCGACCCTGCGGGCGGCGGACCTGCGGTCGGAGCAGGCACGCATCGGGTTCTGGCAGGGTCTGGCGGACGGCGACCCCGACGTCGACGCCATCTACCGGCTGACCCAGGGCGGTGACTGCACCTTCGACCCGGGTGACCCGCTTGTCCTCGCGGAGGGAACGCTGTCACCGTTCAACTCCCAGAACACCGCGGTGCGCTCCGAGCTGTTCGCCCTGCTCTACCTGCCGGCGACGGTGACCTTCCGGTTCACCGACATCCTGCGCGGGTACGTGGCCCAGCCGGTGATGTGGGCCGCGGGCTACCGCCTCGGCTTCCTGGAGGCCACCGTCTTCCAGGAACGCAACGAGCACGACTTCACTAGGGACTTCGAGTCCGAGGTGCCGTGCTACCTACAGGTCCGCCAGGCCGTCGAGGCCGCGACGGCAGCGTGCGACCCGGGCCGGGACGTGGAGCAGAACCTGGTCGCCGTGTACCGGAGCCTGCTGGACGAGGGGATCGTCGAGAAGGACGAGCTCGACCTGCTGGACGCCTGGCTCGGCGACCTCGCGATCGCGCGCTCAGGTGAGCAGGTCTGAGCGCAGCGCGAGGTAGTTCGTGGCCACGAACACCTCTTCCCGCTCGCTGTAGTTGAGCTCCTCCTGCCCGTCCAGCAGCAAGCGGTAGATCCGGTACCGCGGCTGCAGTAGCCGCACGAAGTCACGCAGGAAGGTCCGCGCGTCGATGTTCGTCCCGCCGAATTCGAACTGGATCGCGGCCACTCGTCCTTCGGTGATCAGGGCGCCCGCGCCGAGCAGGACAGCGAGGTCGTGCCCCTCGGCGTCGACCTTGAGCATGTCGACCTCGGTGATGCCCTGCTGCTCGCAGTAGGCGGCCAGCGTGGTCACCGGGACCTCCTCGACCTCGGTCATCGTGAGGTTCACGCCGCTGAGGTCCCGGTCGTGCAAGGACGAGAGGCCAGGCAGGCCCGGCACCGAGTGCAACCGGCCGACGCCGGGTTCGACGCCGCAGGCCGCCCGCACGCACACCACCCGCGCGTCCTTCGTCGCCGCCACCAGCCGGTCGAACGTCTCCTGCGCCGGCTCGAACGCGTGCACCGCGGCACTGGGCCAGATCCGCCGCGCCTCCAGCGCCCACCCGCCGTGGTTGGCTCCGACATCGAGCACGACCGTCGCGTCCGGGAGAGATGCGTGCACCCGCTGCAGCGCGGCCAGCTCGCCCGACCGGTGGAAGTCGCCCTCGCCGAAGTGCCGGCCGAGCAGCGCCTCGTGGTGCAGTCGCCGCCACAGCCACTGCCAGCGGGTCCGTCCGGAGGTCGCCCGCACTGCCGCGCGCAGCGGCCGGGTCAGCACGCGTCGCATCAGCCGGCAACGCCCTCGGGCTTGACGAAGTGGAACAGTCCGAGTGCGTAGTCGGAGTCCCGGAGCCGCTCCGGTGGGCAGTCGTCCACCCAGGCGCCGCCGTCCAGCACCGCGTCCATGCTGGTGAGCTCCAGCCCGGAGCAGTAGGCCAGGACCTGCTCGACGGAGTGGACCCGGTGGGCGTTGAAGCAGATCCGGGACCGGCCGACCGGGAGCGAGAGGTACAGGCTGCCGCCGGGGGCGAGGACGCGTGCGAGCTCCCGGCAGGCCGCCTCGCTGCCGCCCACGTCGACAGGGTCGCCGTAGCGACCGAGGCCGATGTGCTCGATGACGTGCATGCACGACACAGACTCCAGCTCGCCGTCGGCGAACGGAAGGTCCAGGACGCTGCCGGGGACCTCCTGCAGCCCGGGCACCTCGAGACCGGCCGGCCGGATGTCGATGAACGTGGTCGGCACCGCGGCTGAGAAGAAGCCGAGGTAGCCGAGGAACGAGCCGATGTCGACGTGTCGGGACGGCCCGGCCGCCAGGATCCGCCGGAACGCCCACGGGCCTTGATAGACGTAGTGCGCGTCGAAGCCAGTCCAGCTGGTGCGGTCGTGCAGTTGCGGGAACGGCTCGATGGTCATGGCTTTCCCGGCCGCCGCCGCCTGGTCCTGCAGCGTGGCCAGGTCCTGCAGGAACCAGCGAGCCGCCAGCAGGCCCTTGACCCGGTGCTTGGCTCCCTGCACCAGCCGCCGGGCCTCGTACCGAGCCCACTGGCTCCGGAACGTGCGTTCGGTCATGTTCTTCCCGCTCCTGTCCGTAACCGACTTCTCATCCGCCGACCGCCAGGCCCATCCGGTCGAAGATCCGCGTCAACCGCTGCTCGTAGGTGTGCTCGGCGAGCGTCCGGCGCAGTCCTGCCTCGGCCACTCTGCTGCGCTCGTCGTCGTGCGCCAAGTAGTAGGTGACCTTGTCCACGAGCTCGTCCGGTCCGTCGAAGACGACGACCTCGCGATCCGGCTCGTAGTACTCCTCCAGGTGCGCCGAGCGGCCGGTGAGCAGGAACCCCCCGCAGGCCGGCACCTCGAAGGTGCGTCCCTTGATCTGCGCCTCCGGGCCCTGCGATGCCTCGGTGAAGTTCAGGTTGATCCTGCTCGTCCCGAAGATGCGGATCATCTCCTCCTGGCTGCACCGGGTCCGGGCCTGGGCGGCAGCGAGGACCCGTCGCCCACCGAGGGAGCGCACTACCGGGCGGTGCGCCACGGCGCGGTGCCAGCGGCGCTCGGCCCAGCCGGTACCCCAGGTCCGCACCTGCACTCCCTCCGCCCGCAGCCTCGCCACCAGAGCCGGACGTTCCCCGTAGACCTGTCCGACGAACGTCGCGTCGTAACGCAGTGGCTCTCCCGAGGGCCGGTACCGGTGGTGCGCGGCAGCCCACTGGGTCTTGATCACGTTCGTGCACCCCAGGGCCGCGTACTTGGGCAGCGCCGACGCGGCGGTCGTGGCGATCCAGGCGTAGCTCGGGGCGTAGCGGCTGGAGAAGGCCTCGAACCGCCAGTGGTCGTCAGCGAACCAATTCAGGGTCGGTACGCCGGCAGCCGTGACCGTCGCTACCGCCTCCGGCGAGATCTCGTCGGCATAGAGGAAGGTGAAGAGCAGGTCCGGTTCGACCGTGCGCACCGCGGCCGCGAGGGCCTCGTCCGCCGATGCTGGGGCACCTGCGGGGGCGTGCTCGCCGATGTCGAAGAACGTCACGTCGTGACCGAGGTGGGTCAGCGGCTCGTAGAAGTTGAAGTACTCGAAGCTCAGCCCGCGCTCCGGCCTGCCGTAGTCATGGCGGTGCGCAGCGAAGAGGATCCTCATGCGGCCCGCCGGGCTCGGACCAGATTGGTTACGGCGCCCAGGACCTGGGTCACCTCGTGCCGCCCGAGGCGCAGCACCCAGACCAGGGCAAGGAGGGGCAGCAGCAGCTGGCCCCATCGGCTGGCGATCGACAACCCGCAGCCGGCACCGACGACCAGGAGACCAAGCACCAGGAGCCAGCCGAGCCTGCGATCGGGCTGCCAGCCCATCTGCGTCTTCAGGACCCACGCGGTGTAGACCAGCACGGCCAGCCACTGCACCACGGTGGAGAACGCCAGGGCGTACAGACCGATGGCCGGTAACAGGGCGAGCCCGGTGCCGACCCGCAGGACCGTGCTGACCACCGAGCTGACCAGCCACGGGCGCACGAGACCGGCGGGGAGCAGGGCCGAGCCCAGGGCGTAGGCGGCGAACCGCGGCACCTCGGCGACCAGCTGCACGGCGAGCACCCCGGAGATGCCCAGGAAGGACGAGTCGAAGAGCACGACGATGAAGACGTCCCGCAAGGCCATCAGCAGGAGCAGCACCGGGACGATGAAGACCACCGACGCCTGCGCGGCCTTGGTGAGTGTGTTCAGCACATCGGCAGAAGCGCCACGGCCGAGCTGGAAGGACAGTCGCGGGAGCAGGACGAGAGACAGCACGCCCGCCATCTGGGTCAGGACCACCGAGGTGAGGACCTGAACCGGCTGGTAGAGCCCGATCTTGTCGATGCCCAGCAGGTGCACCGTGCTGGCCCGGAGAATGGTGTCCGACGCGAGGGCGAGCACCGACGCCGCCATGCTGGCGCCCGCCAGTACCGTGAGGGCGCGCCGAGACGCAGGGCTGAGGCGACGCGGTCGGGCAGCCAGGCGAAGCACCCACGGTTCCCGAGCGCAGAACAGCGCCAGGGTGGCAGCCGCCGAGAGCGG
>JAVEDA010000311.1 GCA_030841195.1 Actinomycetota bacterium
CGGTCTCTGCCGCGACGGTGGTGCCGTTGCCGCAGGCCCACGAGTACGACGCGATCGAGCCGGTCTGCGCGCTGCTGCCGCTGCCGTCGACCGACACCGTCAGGGGTGCCGACCCGGTGGTCGCGGACAGCGTGCCGAGCGCGACCGGGCCGGCGTACTCCAGGGCGCCGAGGTCGGCGAACGCGTCGGGTCCGGTGCCGGTGTCGGCCACCCGGGTGTTGTCGACGGGTGCGGCGTCGGCCTGGTCCAGGCGGGCCCAGGCGGCGAGCCCGGTGTAGGCCGCGTCGATCGCCGGTGAGGCGCCGGTCAGCCGCAGGTCGCGGGTCGCCAGGTTGACGAACTTGGGGTCGGCGTTGAGCCCGTTCGGCTCCTGCAGGCTGGCGGTGCGGTAGGCGGCCAGCGTCGAGTAGGGCTGCGAGGCCCACTCGAACAGCGGCCCGCCGTTGGTCTGGAAGACGAGGTCGCGGTCGAGGTCGGCGCCCGGTGACGACGACTCGTCGACCCGGATCTCACCGATGGTGCGGGTGCTGCCGACCGCGTTGTCCTGCGCGACGTTGTCGCGCGTCGTCGGGTGGTCCGACGTGCCCTCGAAGTTGATGCCGGCGGTCGCGTTGCGGACTACGGTGTTCGAGACGACCACCGAGCGCGGAGCCGCCGAGTTGTCGATGCCGTGGTCGTTGTTGCCGTAGGACAGGTTGCGGCGGATCACCGTGCCCGTCGCGCCGGTGTAGGCCTCGATGCCGGAGTCGTAGTTGTCGTAGGTCGCGTTGCGCTGCACCACGACGTCCACCGACCCGGAGCTCACGTCGATGCCCGTCGCGACCCGGGAGGCGAGCCGCTTGTTGGCGTACGACGCGACGTGCGACACCGTGACCCGCTGGCTGTTCTGCACGCTGACGCCGTGGAACTGGTTGCCGTGCAGCGACCCGCCGTCCAGGGAGCTGTCGCTCGAGGAGAAGAACCGCACCCCCATCGCGGTGTTGTCCGAGGAGTCGACGTGGGAGAGCGCGACGTTGTCCGAGCCGTCGACGGTGACGCCGTGGCTGCCCGCCCCGGAGACGGTGAGGTTCGTCCCGGTGACGTGGCTGCCCTGGTCGACGTACAGGCCGCTGAGGTTCTGCTGCCGGAAGGTCAGCCCGCTGACGTCGACGTAGGACAGGCTGCGCAGCATCAGCCCGTAGTTGCGGGAGCCGGCGACGACGGTGTGGCCGCTGGCGGGGTTGCCGCCGCCGGTGTTGACGTAGAGCGTCGTCGACGCGGCGTCGTAGAACCAGGAGCCGGCGGTCGTGGTGGTCGCGCTGGTGGCCTTGGTCAGCCGGGCGCCGTCGACGAACACCTGCGTGGGCGCGGCGGTCGGGGTGAAGGCGTGCTGCCAGGCGCCCGCGGTCGCCACGGTCCAGCCGGCCGCGTCGGACACGTCGTCGGTGCCCACCACGACGGCGTCGGCCGACGTGCCGCGGATGGTGAGCGGGGACCCCGCCTCGCCACCGACGAGCGGGCGGACCTGCTCGCGGTACTGCCCGGCGCCGACGAGGACCACGTCGCCCGCGGTCGCGACCTTGGTCGCCGCACCGATGGTGCACAGCGGTGCCGCCTCGGTCGCCGGGCCGGTGTCGCTGCAGCTGCTGGACGAACCGGTGACGTACATCGTCTGCACCGAGCGCGAGGTGGCGGTCTCGGTGGCCGTCGCGGTCCCGGTGAGGCCGGCGGTGTCGGTGACGGTGAGGGTCACGGTGTAGGTGCCGGGCGTGGTGTAGGAGTGCGTGGCGACCGCCGTCGGCTGGGTCACGGCGGGAGAGCCGTCACCGAAGTCGAAGGTGTAGGTCGCGATGCCGGCGCTGTCCACGTCGGTGGAGGCGCTGGCGTCGGCGGTCACCTTGCCGGAGGGCGGGACGGCCACCGTGGTGGGGCTGAGGGTGAGGGCCGCGTGCGGTGCGTAGTTGCCGCCCCCCGTGGGGTTGAGCTCGAACGCGCCGCGGTCGGCGTACGCCGGGGTGCCGGCACCGGTGTCGGGCACGGCCGGGTCGTCGACCGGTGCACGGCCCGTGAAGTCCGCGGCCACGAAGCCGGTGACGCCGGCGTCGGCGCTGTCGGTGGCGGGCGAGCCGGGGGACAGGCTGAAGTCGGCTCCGGCGGCGTCGACGAAGTACGGCGCCACGCCGAGCCCGTGCGCCTCCTGCGTCGTGGCGGCCTTGAACGCGGCCATCGTCTTGTAGACGACGCCGTTGTACTTGATCGACGACGTCCCGTCGTGCTGGTAGGCGAGGTCGTAGTCGGCGACCAGGCCGGACACCGAGGGCCCGTCGACGTAGAGGTCGTACTCCGAGGTCGAGCTGCCGTTGTCGACGAGCAGGTTGTTCGCGAGCCGGGCGCCGGTCGAGCCGCCCTCGA
This sequence comes from Actinomycetota bacterium, assembly GCA_030841195.1. Taxonomy (GTDB): domain Bacteria; phylum Actinomycetota; class Actinomycetes; order JACCUZ01; family JACCUZ01; genus JAVEDA01. Next base: position 2,392 of record JAVEDA010000311.1, read on the forward strand.
CCGAGATGCCGTCGCGCCGGTTGCCGTAGGCCGTGTTGTTCAGGTAGGTCCCGGCGGTCGCGTTGAGCGAGTCGAAGCCGTGGTCACCGTTGGCGTAGGACACGTTGCGCGCCACGAGACCGCGCGTGGAGCCGTTGTAGACCTGGAAGCCCGAGTCCTGGTTGTCGTGGCTGACGTTGCGGGTGACGGTGTTGTCGGTCGACGTGCTGTTGACGTCGATGCCGACGGCGGTGGACGTCGGGCTGGTCGAGCTGTTGGCGTAGGTCGTGTTGCCGTCGAGGACGTTGTTGTTCGAGGTGGTCAGCCCGATGCCGTGCAGCCCGTTGTCGTGGCTGCGGGAGCCGCGCACCGCGCTGCCGGACGTGGCGGACAGCTTGATGCCGGTCGACAGCGACCGGCTCACGTCGGCGTTGGACACCGTCGTGCCCGTCGACGTGTCGAGCAGGATGCCGTTGCTGGCCGACTCGGTCGCGGTGACGCCGTCGACGGTGACCGCGGAGGAGGTCAGCACCCGCACGCCGCCGAAGTTCTGGCGTCGTGTCTCCAGGTTGGAGACCACGACGTTCGAGCGGCTGGTGACGACGACGCCGAAGGACTGGGCGCCGGCCTCCACGTCGTGACCTGCACCGGGGCTGCCGCCGCCGAGGTCGACGTAGAGCAGCTTCGCGGTCGCGTCGTAGAACCAGCTGCCCTGCGGCATCGAGGTGGGTGCCGACGCGGCCGTCAGCCGGTTGCCGTCGAGGAACACCTGCCGCGGGGCGGACGGCGGTGCGTACGCCGTGCTCCAGGCCGTGCCCGCCGCAGCGGTCCAGGTCGCGCCGCCCAGCGCCCGGGTGCCGAGAACGACCACGCCCGGTGTGTCACCGGTCAGGCGGACCGGGTCCGCGGCCGTGCCGCCCGCCGCCACCGTCACCTGCTCGCGGTAGACCGCGGGTCGCACCCGCACCGTGTCGCCGGAAAGCACCGCCTTCTTCACACCGGCCGAGATGGTGCAGAACGGCGCCGTCGCGGCGCCGGTCCCGGTGTCGGTGCAGGTCGCGGCGGCCCCGTCCACCCAGTACGTCGCACCGGCGGCCGAGGCGGGCGCGGCCTGCAGCACGGTCGCGAGCGAGGCGACGAGCAGGAGCGCGGCGGCGGTGACGGTACGGCGCAGGGCGAGGGGCATGGCAGGGGCCTTCAGTGCAGGACGGCCAGCGGGCGCATCCGGGCGACCGGGGTGACCAGGCCGTTGCCGACCAGGACCCCGAGAGCCGCGTTCACGCCGTTGTCGTCGAAGTGGGCGGCCCGGGTGGGAGCCTCGTCGGTGTAGCGGAAGCGCAGCGTGCTGCGCCCTTCGGGATCGGTGTCCGAGAGGCCGCGGCGCACGTGGTCGGAGACCACCGTGCCGGCGCCGTGGCAGGCCGAGTGCAGGCTGCGCTCGGACGTGGGACCGGCCACCGCGAGGTAGCTGGAGGTGCGGTGGGTGCCGGGCAGCAGCACCGCCTGGCCGGTCGTCGCGAACGTGGTGCCCTCCGGCATCAGCTCGGCGGGGTAGGCGCGGCAGGAGTTGTGCCGGTGCACGACACCGGTGCCGTCGCCGACCGGCTCCTCGTAGATCGAGTTGTGCGGCGAATCCACGACGAGCCGTCCGGTGGCACCCCCGAAGGCCTCGGCCGCCAGCGTGCGCAGCGCGGCGTACGTCGCGACGCGGAACGCGAAGCCGTAGTTCATGGCCGCGGCGTTGGCGAGCATCAGCCGCTGGCCCTCGTCGCTGGCCAGCTCGACCGGCGGGCAGCCGTCGGTGAAGTAGAGGCTGAGCCGCTGGCGCAGCTCGGCGTAGGAACGGGCGGAGCGCAGGTGGAACCACGGCTTGAGGGCGAGGTTCACCGCGCGGATCTGGCGCGGGTAGTCCTTGCGGCGGAAGAACAGCCGGCCCAGCTCGCCGGTGAGCACACCGCCGCCGCCGTGGTACTGGATGGTCAGCTGGCCCTCGCGCACCCCGAGGAGCGCGGCCCGCTCCGGGTCGAGCACCTCCTCCACCCGCTGCAGCTCCACGAAGTGGTTGGACGGCCCCACCGTGCCGAACCGGAACCGGGCCAGCTGCCAGGCGAGCCCGGGCAGTTCCGAGGTGAGCCGGTCGATCCCGCCGTACTGGTCGAGGTCGAGACGACCGCCCTCCTCGATGCGCTCGAGGTCCTCGGACGGGGCGTCCCATCGGTCCACGCCGAACTCCGCGCCCTCGTCGGCCGACCGCACCACCTCCGCGGCCGTCAGGTCGCGGCGACCCTTGGTCGGGTAGGGGTACTTCTCGCGCACGGACCGCATGAAGCGCTCCACCGCCCGCTCGTTCGGCACCTCGCTGTCGACGGCGATGAGCGCCATCCC
>JAVEDA010000345.1 GCA_030841195.1 Actinomycetota bacterium
TCGGTGAGCCCGGCCTCCCGGCAGGCAGCCACCTTCTCGGCGGCGTCGGCGGCCCGGTTCTCGCCGACCTCGCGCACGCCGAGCGCGGCCAGGTGCCCGACGTCGTCGGCCGGGAAGGTCTTGGTCACGGCCACCAGGGTGATCTCGGCGCGGTCCCGCCCGGCGGCCCGGCAGGCCGCGCCGATGCGGGCCTCGACCCGGTCGAGGTTGGCGGCGATCTCGGCCCGTCGCCCCTCGTCGTACCGACTGGTCATGTCACGACCACCCCGGCGAACCGGCCGGTGACGCCGTCGCGGCGGTGCGAGAAGAGGTCCGGTGACTCGGCGGTGCACCGCGGGTCGGCCTCGATCGTCTCGACGCCGGCCGCGAGCAGCTGGGCGACCACGGCGGCCCGCAGGTCGAGGGCGGGGGTGCCGGTCGCGCTGGTGGCAGCGGCCGCCGGGACGACCGCGGTCACCTGGTCGGCGAGCTCGCGGGGCACCTCGTAGCACCGCCCGCAGACGGCCGGGCCGATGACGGCGACGATCCGGTCCGGCCGGGCGCCCAGCTCCTGCATGGCCGCCACGGTGGCCGGCACCACCCCGGCCTCGACCCCGCGGCGACCGGCGTGGGCCACCGCCACGGCGTCGCTGCGGCGGGCCGCCAGCAGCACCGGGACGCAGTCGGCCACCAGCACCACGAGGCCGAGGTCGCGGCCGGTGGTGACCAGCGCGTCGGCCTCCGGCAGCGGTGCCGCGGGATCCTGCGGGCCGTCCACCACGGCGACCGCACGGCCGTGCACCTGGCGCATCAGGACGAGCCGGGCCGGGTCGAGGTCCATCGCGGCCGCCAGCCGGCGGCGGTTGTCGTCAACCGCCGCCGGGTCGTCGCCGACGTGGTCGCCGAGGTTCAGCTCGGCGTACGGCGCGGTGCTGGCCCCGCCGTACCGGTCGGTGAACGCGTAGCGCGCGCCCGCGATCGACCCGGTGCGGCGCAGCATGCCGCGAGCCTACTGACGCCCGCGGTCCCTCCTACTTGAGGAACTCCGGGATGTCGAGGTCGTCGCCCTCGTCGTCGAACACGATCGTGCGGGTGGGCCGGGCGGCGTGCGCCGGCTCGCGCGGCAGGTCGATCGAGTGGTCGCCGGAGCTGCGGCTGCCGGCCATCGCGGGCTCGGGCTCGCGGTCCGGCCGCTCGGCCGACCGGTCGCTGGACCGCTCGAACGAGGTGCCGGTGGCGTCGGCGCGGGCCGGTACCTCGCCGGTCTCGGCCCGCCGGGACGGGGTCGCGACGGCTCGCCGCGGCGTACCGCCGTCGAAGCCGGCCGCGATGACGGTGACCCGCACCTCGTCGCCGAGCGCGTCGTCGATGACGGCGCCGAAGATGATGTTGGCCTCGGTGTGCGCGGCCTCGACGACCAGCTGGGCCGCTTCGTTGATCTCGAACAGACCCAGGTCTGAGCCGCCGGAGATCGAGAGCAGCACGCCGTGCGCGCCGTCGATGCTGGCCTCGAGCAGCGGGGAGGAGATCGCCATCTCGGCGGCCTCGACCGCGCGGTTGTCGCCGCGGGAGGAGCCGATGCCCATCAGTGCCGAGCCGGCCCCGGACATGACCGACTTCACGTCGGCGAAGTCCAGGTTGATCAGGCCGGGGGTGGTGATCAGGTCGGTGATGCCGGAGACGCCCTGCAGCAGCACCTGGTCGGCGGACTTGAACGCGTCCAGCATCGAGATGCCGCGGTCGGAGATCGACAGCAGCCGGTCGTTGGGGATGACGATGAGGGTGTCGACCTCGTCGCGGAGCTCGTCGATGCCGGTCTCGGCCGAGTTGGCCCGGCGCCGGCCCTCGAAGCCGAACGGGCGAGTCACGACGCCGATGGTCAGCGCGCCGAGCGAGCGGGCGATCCGGGCCACCACGGGGGCGCCGCCGGTGCCGGTGCCGCCACCCTCGCCGGCCGTGACGAAGACCATGTCGGCCCCCTTGAGGACCTCCTCGATCTCCTCGGAGTGGTCCTCGGCGGCCTTGCGGCCCACCTCGGGGTTGGCGCCGGCGCCGAGGCCGCGGGTGAGCTCGCGGCCGACATCGAGCTTGACGTCCGCGTCGGACATCAGCAACGCCTGCGCGTCGGTGTTGATCGCGATGAACTCGACGCCCTTGAGGCCGACCTCGATCATCCGGTTGACTGCGTTCACGCCGCCGCCGCCGATGCCGACGACCTTGATGACCGCGAGGTAGTTCTGCGGTGCTGCCACGTCGGTGCCCCACTTTCGACTGGTGACTCAGAACGCCCCGGAGGTCCCGGAACCCTCACCCTCAAGTTGAGCGTTATAGTTATGTCAACCACGAGGTTGAGGCAGGACGTTAGGTCCGCCACCGGGCCGGTTCAACGACCGAGCCCCCGACACGCCGTACCGACTTCCCCAACGGCCCCAGCCGCCTCGCCTCCCAGCCGCCGCCGTTCGACCACGTATGGCAGGCAGCTGGGTACTTTGCGAGGCTCCTGCGCCTCGCAAAGTGCCTACACGCCTGCCATACGTGGTCAACTGCGAGGGACGCGGGGAGCGCTACTTGCGGGTGGTGGGGGCGTCGGGGGCGCTCACGTCGTAGACCGCGGCCTTTCGGGTGACCAGGACGGCCAGCACGGCGGCCTTGCGGGCGCCGCGGTCCACGCTCCCCCACAGCACGGTACGGCGGTGGCTGAGCAGGATCTCGACGTCCTCGCGGCTGGCGGCGCGCACCTGGCGCACCTGGTCGCGCACGGCGGCCGGCAGCTGCTCCAGCACGTCCAGCGCGGCCCGCAGCGCCGGGGCGCCGGCGTCGACCGGCGCGCTCACCAGCGGCAGTCCGGCCGGCCGGCGGTCGACCGGCGCGAACGCCACGCCGGTGCGGTCCACCAGCATGTACGCCGGTCCGCGGGCCTGGACGGCGGCGGCCACCCGCTCGTGCACCCGGATCTCGACGGTGCGCGGCCAGTTCCGGGTGACCTCGACGGTCCGCACCGCCGGCAGCCGGGACAGCCGGGACGCCACCGAGCCGGTGTCCAGGGTGGCCAGCGGGGCACCCGGCGCGATGGCGGCCACCGAGCGCACCTCGGCCGGGTCGAGCAGCGAGGTGCCGGTGACCCGGACGTCGCGCACCCCCAGCACGCCGGTGCCGAGCAGCAGCCAGCCGGCCAGCCCGCCCAGCAGCAGCAGCACGGCCACCGTGGCGGTGACCGCGAGCCGGGTCTTGCGGCGGCCCCGGACGCGGGCGGCCAGCCGGTCGCCCAGGTCGGTGGTGACGGTCACGACTCCCGAGCCCCCAGCCGGGCCAGCACCTCGGGCCCGATCATGGTGACGTCTCCTGCCCCGCAGGTGAGCACGATGTCGCCCGGCCGGGCCCGGTCCGCCAGGTGACCGGCGACCGCCGACCAGGAGGGCTCGAAGACGACCTGCGCGGGCGGCAGCGGCACCGCGGCGGCCACCAGGGCGCCGGTGACGCCGGGCACCGGGTCCTCCCGCGCGGCGTACACGTCCATCACCACCACCTCGTCGGCCAGCCCGAGGGCGGTGCCGAACGCAGCGGCGAAGGCCTGGGTGCGGCTGAACAGGTGCGGCTGGAACACCACGATGACCCGGCCGCCGGCGACCACCTCGCGGGCGGCGACCAGGTCGGCGGTCAGCTCGGTCGGGTGGTGGGCGTAGCTGTCGAACACGCGCACGCCGCCTTCGGTGCCCTTGTGCTCGAACCGCCGCCGCGTCCCGGTGAAGCTCGCCAGCCCCTCGCGCAGCCGCTCGGCCGGGAAGCCCAGCCCGACCCCGGTGAGCAGCGCGGCCGCGGCGTTGAGCGCGTTGTGCCGGCCCGGCATCCGCAACTCGACGTGCCCGAGCCGCCGGCCCAGCAGCACCGCCTCGAACGAGCTGCCCAGGCCGCGTGTCTGCAGCCCGACCAGCCGCAGGTCGGCGTGCGGGTCCTCGCCGTAGGTGCGCACGTCCACGCCGTCCGCCCGGGCCGAGGTGGCCAGCGCGACGGCACCCGGGTCGTCGGCGCAGGTGACCAGGAAGCCGCCGGGCTCGACCCGCCGGGCGAACGCGTCGAAGGCGGCAGCCACCGCCTCCGCGGTGCCGTAGTGGTCGAGGTGGTCCGGCTCGACGTTGGTCACGACCGCTGCGGTCGGCGAGTAGAGCAGGAACGAGCCGTCGCTCTCGTCGGCCTCCGCCACGAACACGTCGCCGGACCCGTTGTGCGCGTTGGCCCCCGACTCGTTGAGGTTGCCCCCGATGGCGAACGACGGGTCGGCACCGCAGTGCTGGATCGCCACGGTGAGCAGCGAGGTCGTGGTCGTCTTGCCGTGGGTTCCCGCGACCGCGACCGCGCGGCGGCCGACCATCACCGAGGCCAGCGCGCCGGCCCGGTGCACGACCGCGAGCCCGCGCCGGCGGGCCTCGACCAGCTCCGGGTTGGACTCCCGGATCGCGGTGGACACGACCACGGTGTCGACCTCGCCGACGTTCTCGGCCCGGTGCCCGAGGTGCACCACGGCGCCCAGCGCGCGCAGCGCGGCCAGGGTGACCGAGTCCTTGGCGTCGCTGCCACTGACCGGCAGCCCGCGGGCCAGCATGATCCGCGCGATGCCGGACATCCCGGCGCCGCCGATGCCGATGAAGTGCACCCGGCCCAGGTCCTCGGCGGGCACCGGCAGGTCCGCCGGCGCGACCTCGACGCCGCTCACCACCGCCTCCCTCCTCGCCCCGTGCGTCCGGCCGCGACCGCCTCGATCGCCAGGTCGACGAGCCGCTCGTCCGCGTCCCGCCGCCCGCTGCTCTCCGCGGCCCGCCCCATCGTCGCCAACCGCTCCGGGTCGGTGAGCAGGGGGGTCAGCGTCGCCTGCACCCAGGCGGCGGTGCACTGCGCGTCGTCGACCAGCAGCCCGCCCCCGGCGTCGACCACCGGGCGGGCGATCAGCTCCTGCTCGCCGTTGCCGATCGGGAGCGGCACGTACGCGGCCGGCAGCCCGACCGCGGTCAGCTCGACCACCGTGTTCGCCCCGGCCCGGCACAGCGCCAGGTCGGCCGCGGCGTACGCGAGGTCCATCCGGTCCAGGTAGGGCAGCACGACGTACGGCGGTGCGCCGGCCGCCGCGTCCTCGACCATGACGGTGTGCGCGGTGCCGGTGGCGTGCAGCACCTGCACGCCGGCGGCACGCAGCCCGGCCGCCGCCCCGGACGCCGCGTCGTTGAGCCGCTTGGCGCCCTGCGAGCCGCCGGTCACCAGCAGCGTCGGTCGGTCGGCGTCCAGGCCGAAGGTCGCCCGCGCCTCGCCCCGGACGGCGGCCCGGTCCAGGGTGGCGATGCTGCGGCGGATCGGCAGCCCGAGCTGGCGGGCGTGCCGGATCGGCGTCCCCGGGAAGGTCGTCGCGACGTACGGCGTGAGCCGGGCGCCCAGCCGGTTGGCCCAGCCCGGCCGGGGGTTGGCCTCGTGCACCACGATCGGCACCCTGAGGCGGCGGGCCGCCAGGTAGGCGGGGCCGGACACGAACCCGCCGAAGCCCACCAGCACGTCGGCCCGCGGCTCGCGCAGCACGTCGGCCGCCGCCGCCACGGCGGCCCGCAGCCGACCGGGCACGGCGAGCAGGTCGCGGCCGGGTCGGCGCGGGATCGGGACGGGCGGGATCAGGGCCAGCCGGTAGCCGCGGGCCGGGATGATCCGGGTGTCCAGGCCGCGCTCGGTGCCCAGCGCCGTCACCTCGGCCGACGGGTCGCGGCG
>JAVEDA010000389.1 GCA_030841195.1 Actinomycetota bacterium
CGTCACGATCGAGGACCCGATCGAAGTTCTGCACTTCGACAAGCTCTCGATGATCAACCAGCGCGAGGTACGGCTGGACACCGCCGACTTCGCCACCGCCCTGCGCGGCGCGATGCGCCAGGACCCGGACGTGATCCTGGTCGGCGAGATGCGCGACCACGAGACGGTGAAGGCGGCCCTGGCGGCCTCCGAGACCGGCCACTTCGTCATGTCGACGCTGCACACCACCGACGCGACTGAGACCATCACCCGCGTCATCGACTTCTTCCCGCCGCACGAGCAGAAGCAGGTCCGGCTCGCGCTGGCCGGCGCCCTGCGCGGCATCATCTGCCAGCGCCTCGTGCCGCGCGCCGACGGCCAGGGCCGTTGCGTAGCGATGGAGATCTGCGTGGCCACCGGCCGGATCGCCGATGCCATCGTCGACCCGGACAAGACCGGCACCATCGCGGAGCTGATCAAGGAGGGTGCCTACTACGGCATGCAGACCTTCGACCAGCACCTGGTGGCTCTGATCCGCGACGGCGTCATCACCCTGGAAGCTGCCATGGCGGCCTCCACCAGCCCGCACGACCTCACCGTCGAGCTGCGCCGCCTCGGCCTGGTCGCCTGACCGACGTACGTCGGCGCCGTCAACCCGTCCGGGTGCCGTGCTGGACACAGCGCGCGGACCAGCCGCGGGGCAGGACCTGCACCACCATCCGCCGCCGGCACTGCCCGCAGTAGCGCGGCGGTTCGAGCTCACGGCGCGCCGCGCAGGCGCTGTGGTCGCCGGTGGCGGAGTCCCCGCACTGGTCGCACCAGGGCTCGTCGTCCACCACCCGCCGTACGCTAGCCGCGTGACCGTGCAGCCTGGCGCCCAGGCCCTCGTGCGGCACCAGGTCACCCCGGACGACACGGCACGGGCCTTCGGCAGCGGCGACCTCGAGGTGCTCGCGACTCCCCGGCTGCTGGCCTGGTGCGAGAACGCCACCGTGCGGGCGCTCGCCGGCCGGCTTGCCGACGCCGAGTCGACCGTCGGCACCCGGGTGGAGCTGGTTCACCAGCGCGCGACGGCCGTCGGCGCAGAATTGACGGTTCGCGCCGACCTCGTGCATGTGGACGGACGGTTGCTGCGGTTCGACGTGGTGGCCGAAGCCGCCGACGGCACCGTGCTCGGCCACGGGCAGGTCACCCGGGTTGTGGTCGACCGGGCCCGGTTCCTCGCTCGCCTCTGAGAGCGGTCAGAGCTCGAGCCGGTAGGTGATCAGCCGGACCTCGGGGCCGGGATACCAGTCCCGTTCCGGCGTGCGTACGAAGCCGAGCCGCTGGTAGATCCGGTGCGCAGCGTGCATGACTGGCAGGGTGCTCAGGACCACGGCGTGACACCCGTCCGCCCTGGCCCGGTCGACGCACCACGTCGCGAGGGCCTCGCCGACACCTCGACCTCGGGCCGTAGGCGCGACGGCGAGCATCCGGAACTCGGCCTCGCCGTCGCCGGACACCTCGGCCCACGGCGTACCGGCCGTGCAGTAGGTGACGGTGCCCAGCACCACGCCGGAGCCCTCGTCGACGGCGACGGCCAGCTCGGCGTCCCTGGCCCGGTCGCTGGCCGCCCGGAGGTGCTCGGAGTAGCCGTCCTCGGCCCCGTCGAGGTAGCCGTCAGCCACGTAGGCGTCGACCGTGAGGGCGCCGACCGCCGCGATCTCGCCGGCGTCGGAGGGGTCGGCGAGGCGCAGGATCACCCGGGGAGCCTAGGCCGAGCGGCCGCCCGCCTGGCTCCCGGCACGGCGGTCGTGCTCAGCGACCGGCAGCGTAGGGCGTCGACGGCAGCCGGCCCGAGGACCAGTCCGGATGACTGGGCGGCGGGGCCTTGGGGCGGTCGTGCCGGAACAACTGCACACCGGCGACGATCTCGGCAAGGACGAAGACGGACAGGAGGAGCAGGAAGGGTGTCATGGCAGTAATTCTGCGCTCCTCGTGATCCCGCCACCAGTGGCAGGATTGACAACAACCCACGATTTCCTGCCATACTCCGCTGCGTGATCCGCAACGTGGTGGTGCCGGTGCTGGACGGGGTCTTCGCCTTCGAGCTGGGCGTGCTCTGTGAGGTGTTCGGGCTCGACCGGCCGGACGACCCAGAGCTGCCCTCTTTCGACTTCGCACTGTGCACGCCCACGCCCGGCCCGGTGCGCACCATGTCGGGCTTCGACCTGATGGTCGAGCACGGTCTGGACCGGATCGCCGCCGCCGACCTGGTGGCCCTGCCCGCGATCCACCGCGGGGGCGAGGTGTCCCCGGAGCTGATCGGTGCCCTGCGGGCAGCGGTGGCGCGCGGCGCCCGGGTCATGAGCGTCTGCAGCGGTGCGTTCGTGCTCGGTGCAGCCGGGCTGCTGGACGGCCGTGACTGCACGACGCACTGGACCTACGCGGCCGAGCTGGCCGAGCGATTCCCCGCGGCCCGGGTGAATCCCGACGTGCTGTACGTCGACTGCGACGGCATCCTCACCAGCGCCGGCACTGCCGCGGGCATCGACGCCTCGCTGTACCTGATCCGCCAGGAGTTCGGCGAGCGGGTCGCCAACCGGCTGGCCCGGCGGATGGTGATGCCACCGCACCGCGAGGGCGGTCAGCGCCAGTACGTCGACAACCCGCTACCCGTCGAGGCCGACACGCTCGGCGGCACCCTCGAGTGGATGCTGGAGAACCTCGACGAGGAGTTCGGGGTCGACGACCTGGCCCGCCGGGCCCACCTGTCGCCGCGGACGTTCGCCCGCCGGTTCCGGGCCGAGACGGGCACGACGCCGCACCACTGGCTCACCGGCCAGCGGGTGCTCGCTGCGCAGCGGTTGCTCGAGCAGACCGAGCAGCCGGTCGAGGCCGTCGCCGACATGGTCGGCTTCGGCAGCGCCTCGGTGCTCCGGCACCACTTCACCCGCAGGCTCGGCACGACGCCGAAGGACTACCGCCGCACGTTCTGCGGCAGCAGGGAAGTCGCGCGGACGCCGGTCGCCACGACTGCGTAGCCCGGCTCAGCCCGTGGTCCGGTACGGCGGGCATCGCCGACCTGGTGCGAGGATTCCCGCGTGCGGGTCCTTGCGGTCGCCGATCTGCACTACCGCCTTCGGCACTACGACTGGCTGGTGACCGCCGCCCGCGACGTCGACGTGGTGGCGATCGCCGGTGACCTGGCCGATGTGGCCAGCCCGGTGCCTCTGGACGTGCAGGTCGTGGTGCTCGACGACTACCTCGAGCGGCTCGCCGACCAGGCCGTCGTCCTGGCGGCGTCGGGCAACCATGACCTGGACGGACCCGGCGAGCACGGCGAGCAGGTGGCCGGGTGGCTGCGTCGACCGCGGACCGGCGCGGTGCACACCGACCTCACCAGCGTGGACGTCGGTGACACCCGCTTCACGGTCTGCCCCTGGTGGGACGGCCCGGCGTCGCGGGACGTGGTGGCTCGCCAGCTCGCGACGGCGGCGAATGACCGGCCGGCCCGGTGGGTCTGGGTCTACCACTCGCCGCCCGCCGGGACGGTCCTCTGCCGGGACGGGCGGCGGGAGTTCCCGGACCACGACCTGGCCGGCTGGATCGCCGAGCACCAGCCCGACGTCGTGCTCTGCGGGCACATCCACCAGGCCCCCTGGGTCGACGGTGGCGGGTGGCACGCCCGGCTCGGGACCACGCTGGTGATCAACCCCGGCCGTCAGGTCGGTCCGGTGCCGCCGCACGTCACCCTGGACACCGACGCGGGCACGGCCGAGTGGTTCGGCGTCTTCGACACCGAGACGATCGAGCTGGCCGGCTGAGGACCGGTCAGCCGTGCTCGGGCTCCGGGTCCCGGACCGAACCAGGCTGGGCGGGCGCACCCTGGTGGTGCAGCAGGGTGTCGAGGATCTGGCCCACCCGGCCGAGATGCCCCTCCTCGCCGGCCAGCTGCTGCTTCACGTCGGTGAGGTAGCGCGTCATGCCGTCCAGCCGGGCAGCGGTGACGCGCAGGACCGCGAGGGCCACGCCGGGCTGTTCCACCAGGAAGGTCAGCGGGTCCTCGACCACGTGCACCCGGACTTCGGTTGCCGCGCGGACGGTGGCCGTCGCCGGATGGCCGAGCACGACCGACATCTCGCCGAAGACCGCACCCGGTGTGTCGACCCGGGCTAAAGGCGTCCCATCGCGCTCGATCGTCACTGCACCGTCGACCAGCACGAGCAGCCGGTCCGGCCTGGTCCCCTCCTCGATCAGGACGCCGCCTGGCGGCGTCGACACCACCGGCAGTCCGGCACACAGCTCCAGGAGGTCGGTCACGCCGCCATTGTGCCGGGTGGCCTCAGTGCGCGACCTCGGGGATCTCGTGCACCCGCGGGTCTCCCGCGTCGGCGAAGTACTCGTCCGACTGCGTGGCGTCCACGCCGTCGGCCACCTTGATCGCGCGGAACAGCAGCGTGGCGATCGCGCACACGACGAGGTTGGCGACCAACGCCAGGAAGCCCGCATAGATCGACCAGGTGGTGTCCAGGCCGAGCTCGGAGAGCGGGAAGCCCGAGCCTCCGAAGTGCTCCTTGGCGATCGTGATCGTGCCGTCGGGGTTGAAGACCTTCTGCTGGATCTGGTACGTCGTCCAGAAGCCGACCGCCATGCCGGCAACCCAGCCCGCGATGAGCCCCCAGCGGTGGAACCAGCGGGTGTACAGACCGAGGGCGACCGCCGGCAACGTCTGCAGGATGATGATGCCGCCGATCAGCTGCAGGTCGATGGAGAACTGCGGGTCGAGGGCGAGGATCGCGACCAGGGCGCCGATCTTGACCACCAGCGATGCGAGCTTGCTGCTGCGTGCCTCCTGCTTCGGTGTCGCGTCCTTGTTGATGTACTCGACGTAGATGTTGCGGGTCCACAGGTTCGCGGCGGCGATCGACATGATCGCAGCTGGCACCAGAGCGCCGATCCCGATGGCGGCGAACGCGACGCCCGCGAACCAGCTCGGGAACATGTTGTCGAACAGCAGCGGCACGATCGTGTTCGCGTCGGGCTTGCCTGCGTCGTTGGTGATCGGCGTGATCTTGGCCGCGATGGCCATGTAGCCGAGCAGCGCGAGCAGACCGAGGATGAAGCTGTACGCCGGGAGTGCCGCCATGTTGCGCTTGATGACGTTGCGGTCGCGGGACGCGAGAACCGCCGTCACCGAGTGCGGGTACAGGAACAGTGCCAACGCCGAGCCGAAGGCCAGGGTGGCGTACTGCAGCTGGGCCGGCCCGCCGAGTATGACGCCGTCGCCAGGGTTCGGTGACGCGGTGAACTTCTTCTCGGCCGCACCGAAGATGACGTCCCAGCCACCG
>JAVEDA010000275.1 GCA_030841195.1 Actinomycetota bacterium
TGGGTGCCGTCGGGAGGATCGAGCCGGTGGCCCTGCTCGTCGTACGGCGGAAGGCCGGTGAGGGCCGCCAGACAGGTCGCGGCCAGCCCGTGCACGTCCGAGGCCGGGCCAGGCAGCCCGCCGGCCAGCACCTGCGGGTCGAGGTATCCGCGGGTGCCGCCGACCTCCCCGGGGCCGGTGCCGAGCAGGCGGGCCACGCCGAGGTCGCTGAGCAGGGGGCGGCCGTCGGCGGCGAACAGGACGTTGGCCGGCGTGACGTCGCCATGCACCAGCCCCTGCGCGTGCACGGCGGCGAGCGCCTGCGCCAGCGGCACCGCGATGGTGACCACTTCGCCCGGAGCGAGCCGGCGGCGGGTCGCGAGCAGCCGGGCCAGGCTGCCGCCGGCCGCCAGGTCGAGCACCAGCACCAGCCCGTCGCCGTCCCCGTGCACCGAGCGCAGCCGGACCACGTGCGGGTGGTCGACGCCGGCCAGCACCGCGGCCTCGCGACGCAGCCGGTCGCGGGTGGCCAGGTCGGCGCCGGGCCGCAGCCGCTTGAGCGCGACAGGCAGCCCGGTGGCGCGTTCCCGAGCCAGCCAGACCTCGCCGCCGGACCCGTAGCCGAGCAGCTCGACGGCGTCGAAGCCGGCCAGGTGCATCTCGGTCATGACAGCGAGCCTGCCAAAATCGCCCCTGTCCACCGTCCGGGTTGTCCACAGGCCCTCCGTGCGAGGCTGCGTCATGATCAGCGGCGTGCGGGGATCTTCCGGGGCGACGGCGACCGCAGACGCACGGCTGCGCAGCCGGATCGGCCTGCTCCTGATCGCCCTGGCGCTGGACCTGCTCGTCACCCTCTGGCTCGAGCAGGACGGGGTCGACCGGGCCAACGGTCTCAACCCTGACCCGGACCCGGGCAAGCTCTGGTACGGCGTCGTCTTCGGCTGGCCGGCGGTCGTCGCGCTGCTGCTCTGCGCCCTGCCCGGACGCGGCCCACGGGTCGCGTGCCTCGTGCTCGGCGTCGTAGGGCTCGTGCTGGCGCTGCTCGGCCTGGCGGTCTACGGCCTCGGGTTGTTCTACCTGGTGCCGGCGGGTGTCGCCTTTGCCGCCGGTGTCATCACCTCTCGCGAGCCGGTCGACCCGGCCCACGTAGGGTCCGTCCGGTGAAGATCCTCGCGACCTCCGGCGGCTTCCTCCCGACCGAGCTTGGCCCCTACAAGTGGCGCCGCGGCCCGCTGATCGAGCTCGCGATTCACCTCGCCGGCGACCCCGAGCAGCCGCGCTTCTGCTTCGTCGGCACGGCCTCCGGTGACAACCTGAACGGGACCGTGGGCTTCTACAGCGCGTTCGCCGGCTCCGACGTGCGCGCCTCGCACCTCGAGCTGTTCATGATGCCCAACGTGGCCGACGTCCGGGCGCACCTCCTCGCCCAGGACGTCATCTGGGTCAACGGCGGCTCGGTGGCCAACCTGCTGGCGGTGTGGCGCACCCACGGGCTGGACGACGTGATGCGCGAGTGCTGGGAGGCAGGCGTCGTCCTCGCCGGCGTCTCCGCGGGATCGATCTGCTGGTACGTCGGGGGGACGACCGACAGCTTCGGCGTCCAGCTGCGCCCGGTCCTCGACGGGCTGGCCCTGCTCCCCTACGGCAACGGCGTCCACTACGACAGCGACGACCAGCGCCGCCCGCTGCTGCACCGGCTGGTCGCCGAGGGCACCCTGCCGACCTCGCACGCCACCGACGACGGCGTCGGACTCGTCTACGAGGGCACCGAGCTGGTGGAGGCCGTCTCGGACCGGCCGGGCGCCGCGGCGTACGTGGTAGAACGCCGTCCGGACGGCACCGCCCTCGAGACCCGGATCGAGCCCCGCCTGCTCACGTGACCGGCTGCTCCGGGTCCGGCTGAGCCACGACAGGCTCGCCCGGCTGCTCGATGTGGACAACGACGTTCTCCGCGGCCGACCGCCGGGCCGCGTCGAGCACCTCGATCACGGCGACCGCCTCGTCGGCCAGGACCGGTGGCGGCTCCCCGGTGACCAGCGCGTCCCGAACGCCGACGTAGAAGTCGGCCCAGTCCCCCGGCGCCCGGCGCACCGGCTCCGCCTCCTCGCCGAAGACCAGCCAGCCGCGGTGCTCGTCGTCGGTGTCGAGCCACGCGCTGTACGCCGTGGGGTCGCCGTCGATGTCGGCGACCAGGTAGGTGCCGTCCCGGCCGAGCAGCCGGGTCCGCGGGCCGGGCGCGCCCGCCAGCGACGTCGCACCCAGGTGGCTGGTGAGCCCCGAGAGGTGCCGGATCACCAGGAACGAGACGTCGTCGCCGACGGTGGTGATCGCCGCCAGCTCGGCGTACACCGACTCCGCCGGCCCGAACAGGTCCAGCGCGCCGTCGACCAGGTGCGACTGGAGGTCCATCAGCACGCCGCCGCCCTCCTCGCTGGTGGAGTGCTCGCGCCAGCGGTCCTTCGGCACCGGGCGCCACCGCTCGTAGCGGGCCTCGTAGCGCACCAGCTCGCCCAGGACCCCCGACGACAGCACGGCCCGGGTGGTGAGGTGGTCGGAGGACCAGCGGCGGTTCTGGAACACCGTGAGCAGCACGCCGCGAGCAGCGGCCAGCTCGGCCAGCTCGCGGGCATCGGCCGCGGTCACGGCCAGCGGCTTGTCGACGACGACGGCCAGGTCGCGGTGGAGCGCCTCACGGGCCTGCTGCGCGTGCACGTTGGTCGGGGACGCGAGCACCACCAGGTCGACCTGGCCGGCCAGCGGCCAGACCTCCTCGACCGTGGGCAGCACCCGCGCGCCCGGGTTCTCCTCCCGGGCTGCCGCGGCCCGATCCGGGTCGCCCGTCACGACGTGTGTGAGTCGCAGCCCGTCGACCTGACGCAGCAGTGGGGCGTGAAAGTCCCGCCCGGCCATGCCGTAGCCGACCAGTGCCACCCGCAGCTCCGCCATGGCTGCAGTCTGGCACCGCGGGTCACCGGCGGTCCCCGCGTACCCTGGTCCGGTGAGCGAGCTGCGGATGGTGCACGCCGGCCTGGTGCCCTACCAAGAGGCCTGGGACGAGCAGCGCCGGGTGCACGCGGCCGTCGCTGCCGGGACCGAGCCCGACACCGTGCTGCTGCTGGAGCACCCTGCGGTCTACACCGCGGGCAAGCGCACCAGCCCGTTCGAGCGGCCGCAGGACGGCACCCCGGTCATCGACGTCGACCGCGGCGGCAAGATCACCTGGCACGGCCCGGGACAGCTCGTCGGCTACCCGATCGTGGCGCTGCCCGACCCGGTCGACGTGGTGGCGCACGTGCGGCGGGTCGAGGAGGCGCTGATCCTCACCTGCGCGGACCTCGGCGTCGAGACGACCCGGGTCGAGGGCCGGTCCGGCGTGTGGGTGGTCGGCGACGGCATCGACCGCAAGGTCGCAGCGATCGGGATCCGGGTGTCGCAGGGCGTCACCATGCACGGCTTCGCGCTCAACTGCGACGCGGACCTCTCGGCGTACGACCGGATCGTCCCGTGCGGCCTGACCGACGCCACCGTCACGTCCCTGACCAAGGAGACCGGGCGGGTGGTGACCGTCGCCGACGTCACGCCGTACGTCGAGAAGCGGTTGACCGAGGTGCTCAGGTCCCGCTGACTACTGCCCGTAGGAGAGGCGCAACCGCTCGTTGATGAGGACGTTCCGGCGGTAGCGCAAGTAGTTGCTGAGTAC
>JAVEDA010000408.1 GCA_030841195.1 Actinomycetota bacterium
CCCTGGCTCCTCGGCCACCAGCACGAGCTCGGCCACCCCGCCCATGGGAGCCGGGCCGGAGCAGGCCAGCGCGGTCGCCCGGGCACCGGTTCGCTCGTCGCCCGCGGTCAGGGCCCCCGTCACCAACCAGCCGCGCGGCAGCGGCCAAGGCAGCCAGAGCGGCACCCGGGCACCGGCGGCCGCCGCCCGCAGCACCTCAGGCGTGGGCTGCACGGCCGGATGCACCGGCGGCACCGGACCGTGCTCGCGGCAGCTCCAAGCGCTCGACCAGAGCCCGGGAGGGTGCAGCGCGAGGCCGCACCGCGGGCAGCTGGGGTGCGGCTTCATGCCCCGACGGTCCCGCCGGGCCCGGCCGGCCGTCAACCCCTGGTTGGTCTTGCTTACTCCACGACCCGACGGGTCGCAGGCGGGTCGGCGACCGTCCGCTCCTCGACCACGCGCTCGGCCACCGGCTCCTCGACCACACGACGCTCGACCACGGGCTCCTCGACCACCCGGCGCGTTGTCACCGGTCGGCGCTCGACGATGGTGCGACGGCGGATCACCCGCGAGGGCCCGGCGCCCATCAGGCTGACGGCCATCACCACGACGAGCACGACGGCAAGGATGATCAGGACGGTGAGCACGGCGCCTCCAGGTGCCTAGGCTTCCTGGCGTGTTCCCGGACCGCTCGACTCCGAAACGGCGCGTCCCCTGTGTGGGTGCACTCGTGCACGACGACGACGGCCGTCTCCTGGTCGTACGCCGGGGCCGGGAGCCCGGTCGTGGCCTCTGGTCGGTGCCCGGCGGACGGGTGGAGCCCGGCGAGTCCGACGGGGTGGCGGTCGAGCGCGAGGTGCTCGAGGAGACCGGGCTGCACGTCATCGTGGGCATCCGGGTGGGCACCGTCGTGCGCGACGGGCCGGGCGGCTCGTCGTACGACATCCGGGACTACGCCTGCGCGGTCACCGGCCCGACCTCGCCGGTGCCCGGGGACGACGCCGACGAGGTGCGCTGGGTGACCCGCGCCGAGCTCGCCGAGCTGAACCTCGTCGAACAGCTGTGGGACACGCTCGAGAGCTGGGGGATGCTCCCCCGCTGACGGTCGTCAGCGGGACAGCACGAGGTCCGGCGACCGACTGCCCTCGCCGAGCGCCACCTGCACGCAGCTGCCCGTGCCCACCCGGCAGCTGAGCACCCTGCCCAGGCCGCCGGCGAGGGTGCGGACCGCGACCAGCACGCGGTCCGGGCCGCCCCACACCACCTGCGAGACGAACACCGGTCCCGGGGTGCCGAGCCGGGTGGTGCGCCCGGTGCGGAGGTCGAGGACCTCGAGCACGGGGCGGGCCCCGCGAGCCACGATGCGATCGCCGTCCGGCGACCAGGCGGCCGGCTCCCCGAGCTGCTTCCGGCAGAACTGCCGGACCGGCGCTGCCCCGAGGTCGTCGACGAGCCCGGTGCAGCCGTCCCCGGTGACCGTCCAGCTGCTCCCGTACGGCGCAGCAGCCAGGAGGAACGGCCCACCGTGTGCGCGGTCCGGCGACGTCACAGGCACCGGCCGGCCCGGCCCCGGGACCCATCGGTAGGGCGGCCCACCGGGGTCGAGGGCCACCGTGAGCACCACTCCTGAGGTCACCCAGTCGCGGACGCCGTACGGGAGCCGGGTGCTCCGCGAGACCACTACCTCGCCGGTGCGCAGGTCTCGCACGACCAGGCCGGAGGGTCCGGTCGCCGTCCCCGACGACGTGCCGTACGCCGCGTAGCGCCCGGTCGGGTCGACAGCCAGGCCGTGGGGCAGCCGTGACTCGTCGTGGAACGCCTCCAGCACGAGCCTGCTGCCGTCGGGCCGGAGCTGCTCGAGGACGGTGCTGCCGCGGGACTGCACCAGGACGACCGGTCCCCCGGCTCCGCGGTCCATCGCGAGCACCAGGTCGCCCGGGTCGAGGCGGTAGTTGCGGCCGGCCGCGACCACCCGGTCGCCGGCGGCGAAGTCGACGTGCCGCCCGACCCGGACGGGCAGTCCGGCCCACGGGCGGGGCACCGGCGTCGGCGCCGCGGAGGCCGGGTACGCCGACGAGTACGGGCTCGGTATCGCCGAGTGCCGCGTCGCAGGCGGCGTCGGTGTCGCCGTCGCGGTGGATGAGGCGTCGGCCGGTGCGGCCTCCGGCGCGGACAGGTGCCGGATCACGGCGTACCCGCCGAGCAGCAGCACCAGCACGACCGCCACCACCGGGACCCGCCGGGACGGCGGCCGGTCGTCCCCGATGAGGTCCGCCACGCACTCAGCCTGCACGCAGGTCGGCCGGATCGGTCAAGAGTTGGCGGTTTCGGCCCGACAGGATGGGGTGGCGACCTACCGTGCTGACATGTCCGCCCTCCCACGCATCCGACTCCGGCTGACCTGGCGCCAGCGCCGGGCGTTCGTTCTGGCGGTGCTGGGCTACCAGGCCCTCGTCTGGGCCGACGTGCTGCTCAACGAGGGCCGCTTCGGCGGCAACGCCCGCACCGCGCTGGCCGGGGTGGCCTTCCTGGCCATGGCCGCGGCGACCTGGTGGATCGGCACCTCGCTGACCCGGCGCGGGCTGGTCGTGCACGCGCTCCCGCCGATGGTGATCCCGTGGGAGCACGTCAGCGAGATCGAGGTCCAGGACCAGCTCGGCAGCAAGATCGTGGTCGTGCACCACCGGGACTCGCAGGGGCTGGGCGTGGCCCGCCGGACGAAGCTCTCGGCGCCGACCACCGGCCCGCTGGGCCGGGACGAGGAGTTCCAGGACAAGGTCCGGGTGCTGCGGACCTTCTGGGCCGCGCACCGGGACCGCGCTGCCGCCTGAGGACCCGTCAGCCCGGTTGCGGCTCGGGCCTGCCCGGCTGCTCGCCGCCGCGCGCATCGCCGTACGACCGCTTCGGCACCATCACCTTGCGCCGGAAGACGCAGACCACGACGCCTTCCTGGTTGTAGCCGCGGGTCTCGACCTGCACGACCCCCCGGTCGTCCTTGGACCGGGACTCGGTCTTGTCCAGCACGGTCGTCTCGCCGTAAATGGTGTCGCCGTGGAAGGTCGGCTTGACGTGCTTGAGCGACTCGACCTCGAGGTTGGCGATCGCCTTGCCGCTGACGTCGGGCACCGACATGCCGAGCAGCAGCGAGTAGATGTAGTTGCCCACCACGACGTTCTTGCCGAAGTCGGTGGTCTCCGCCGCGTAGTGCGCGTCGATGTGCAGCGGGTGGTGGTTCATGGTGAGCAGGCAGAACAGGTGGTCGTCATACTCGGTGACCGTCTTGCCGGGCCAGTGCTTGTACGTCGCCCCGACCTCGAACTCCTCGTAGTAGCGGCCGAACTGCACGTCAGACCGCCGGGTTCATCCGGGCCAGCACCTCGCGGGCCTTGTCGGCCTCGGCCCAGGTGCAGTGGACGTCGTACGAGCTGGCCACGATCTTGCTGCGGGAGGTGAAGTCGCGCTTCCCGCCGGACAGCGCGTGGCCCACGAACCCGAAGATGGCGCCGAACACCGCGCCGTACAGCAGCGCCGCGACCACCAGGCCGAAGCCGTTGGTGTTCTTGGACGCGAACAGGGACAGCAGCACGCCGACGAACAGACCGAACCAGGCGCCGCTGGCGGCACCGGCCATGGCCGCCCGGCCCCGGGTCAGCCGGCCCAGGACGTTCTCCACCATCTTGAGGTCGGAGCCCACGATCGAGACGTGCTGCACCGGGAACTGCTGGTCGGAGAGGAAGTCGACGGCCCGTTGCGCCTCGACGTACGTGTCATAGGTCCCGACTACCTGACCGCGCGGGATGTCCGAGTACTGCTCGTGCGTCGACATAGGTTCACGGTATCTCCCAGGTGGTGGGGAGGCCGTGCGCCTTCGCCCGCCCCAGCACCTGCTCCGTCCCTCCCGGCCAGGTCCGCAGGGTGACCAGCAGCTCGTGATCGGCGCCGGGCGTGCGGCGGCGCGCCTCCATCGCCAGGTGCGCGAAGCGCGCCGTGCCTGACGACCGGGCGCCCAACCGCTCGATGGCTGCCTCGGCGCGGGCGCGCTCGGCGGGGTCGAGGTACTGCCACATCACCGAGTGCCAGACCACGGTCGTGGAGCCGTCGCGCAGCTCGAGGCCGTCCAGGAAGTCCCCAGCACCGGCCGCGACCACGGTCGCCGGAACGTCGCGAGCCAGCTCGAGGGCACCGCGCAGGCGCTCGAGCCGCGACAGCTGGTCCGGCCAGACGTAGGACGTGAGCAGCAGCCGTCCCTGGGGCGTCGTTGGGTCGAGCGGCGCCACGTCGCAGCCGAGCCGCTCGACCACCTCCAGCCGAGCGCGCAACGGCGGCAGCGGGCCGCGCCACGGGTCGCGCAGCACGACCGGCGAGGTGGCGGGACCGACCGACCGGCCGTCGGCCAGCTCGACCCGGAACAGGTCGGCGCGCAGGTTGAGCCCGGCGCTGGCACCGATCTCGACGAGCCGGAGCGGCCGGTCGTGGTCGGCCGTCAGGTGCAGCAGTCCGCCGATCAGTGCGGCCGACCGGCCCACCTCGTTGGTCTGCGGCGGCTGGGCGAGGCCGACCCGCAGCTCCTCAGCGAACTCCGAGAGGACCGGCCGCAGCGCCGTCCAGGCGGCGTTCGGGTCACCGCTGCCACCGACCGAGGGAAAGGTGAGCGCCAGGGCCGGTGCCCGCCGCTCCAGCACCAGCCGGTGCACGCCGCCCATCAGCCGCAGGGCGAGCGCCGACGGACCCGGGTCGTCCTCGTGCCCGCGCAGCACGTCGTACGCGGGTCCGCCCGCCTCGATGTCGTCGGCGAGGCGCTGCAGCAGGTACTCGTAGAACGGTGAGCCGAGCAGCGCGCAGGCGTCCGCCTGCTCCCGGACCAGGGCGACCATCCGCCCCCGGTCAGCCACGAAGCCTGTACTCCTCCAGCAGCCGTCGACCGATGATCATCTTCTGGATGTCCGAGGTGCCCTCACCGATCAGCAGCATCGGGGCCTCCCGGTAGAGCCGCTCGATCTCGTACTCCTTGGAGTAGCCGTAGCCGCCGTGGATCCGGAACGAGTCCTCGACGACCTCCTTGCAGTACTCGCTGGCGAGGTACTTGGCCATCCCCGCCTCGATGTCGTTGCGCTCGCCGGAGTCCTTCTTCCTGGCGGCCATCACCATCATCGCGTGGGCCGCCTCGACCTTGGTGGCCATCTCGGCCAGCCGGAACTGCACCGCCTGGTGCTGGGCGATCGGCTTGCCGAAGGTCTCGCGCTGCTGGGCATATCTGATGCCCAGCTCGAACGCGCGCTGGGCCACCCCGCAACCGCGCGCGGCCACGTTGACGCGGCCCACCTCGACGCCATCCATCATCTGGTAGAAGCCCTTGTTCGGCTCGCCGCCCAGGACGGCGGTGGCCGGCACCCGGTGCTTGTCGAAGACCGCCTCGGTCGAGTCGACCCCCTTGTAGCCCATCTTCTCGATCTTCCCGGGGATCGTGAGCCCTGGCGCGACCTCGCCGAAGCCCGGCTCCTTCTCGACGAGGAACGTCGTCATCCGCTGGTGCGGCTTGGCGTCCGCCGGGGCCTCCGCGTCGGTCCGGACCAGGACGGCGAGCAGGTTCGACGTGCCACCATTGGTGATCCACATCTTCTGGCCGGTGATCAGGTAGTCGTCGCCGTCCCGCACCGCGCGGGTGGTGATCGCGCTGACGTCCGAGCCCAGCGCCGGCTCCGACATCGAGAACGAGCCGCGCACCTCGCCGGTCGCCATCCGCGGCAGCAGCGACTTCCGTTGCTCGTCGGTGCCGTGCTGCTGGATCAGGTAGGCAACGATGAAGTGGGTGTTGATGATGCCGCTCACGCTCATCCAGCCGCGGGCGATCTCCTCGACCACCAGCGCGTAGGTGAGCAGCGACTCACCGAGGCCGCCGTGCTCCTCCGGGATCATGAGGCCGAACAGCCCCATCTCCTTCATCCCCTCGACGATCTCCGTCGGGTAGGTGTCCTCGCGCTCCAGCACCGCCACGTGCGGCAGGATCTCCTTGTCCACGAAGCCCCGGACCGTCTTGACGATCTCCTGCTGGACGTCGGTCAGACCCTCGGTCTGGGCGAGACGACCCATGGCGCGACTCCTCGGCTGGCGGCGACGGCGGGCGCTTTGTTACCGGCGAGTATGCCCCGGTACGCCGGTCCGCCCGCCGCCGGGGTTCTACCCAGCGCCGACGACGGTGAAGTCCTGGTTGACGAAGATGTGATGCGGCCAGTTGACGCCGATGTAGTGGACCTCGTACTCGCCGTCGCTCAGCTTGACCACCCGGTCGACGACGCCGCCGGGGTAGGCGGCCAGCGCCGCCTCCGTCGCCTTGTTCGCGGCCGTCCCGCCGACGATCGTCCCCGACCCTTCGCTGTAGTTCGCCGGGATCTGACCGACCTGCTTCGACGTGGTCGGTGCGCCGCGCTGGAAGGGGACCACCCCTGCCGCCGAGGACGCCCCGGATCCACCGGAACCAGCCGGCTGCACGATGACCTGGGTGGCCGTGATGGTCGTACCACTTGTCGTACCGAGGACGAGCACAGATACGCCCTTGGTGATGGCACTGGCAGAGGTCGAGCTCGTCCCGTCCTGGTACGTCGTGGCGGACGCCTCGTTGACGGTCACTTCCTGGCCCGCTGATGTCGACATGGTGAAGCCCGACGTGGACACGCTGCCGACGGTGCCGGATGAACCCCCGGCGGCCGGACCAGACCGGGCGTTGGACCCGCCGCCGGCGGCACCGCCGCTGCCCGGCCCACGCTGCCCTGGTGCTGCCGAGGGCGACGTGGCTGTGGCCGAGGGCGTCGTGGCTGTGGCCGAGGGCGTCGTGGCGCACCCGGCGGTCAGTCCGACCGCCGCGCACGTCAGCGCAGCGGCCACGATCCTTCGGCGTCGCCTGTTCGGCAGCAGGCGGCGAGCGAGACGAGGTTCTTCGAGACTGGTTGGTTGGCTTTCCTGCACGGTGGCGCTCCTCTGACGTAGGCAACTACGCCGAGAGTGCTTGCCGTTCTTGTGAGGTCTCTGTAGATCACCTGTGAGGGGGAAGTGACTGTTCTGGTCAGGCGCCGACCGGCCGCCCCACGGCGTAGTAGCCGGGCTCGATGGTGAAGCCGAGGCGGTCGTTGGCCGCCAGGATCGGGGCGTTCTGGTCCATGTTCTGGGTGTAGATCTTGTGGTGGCCCGCGGCCCGCATCAGCAACGCGTGCTTCGCCTTGAGGGCGGTCGAGAGGCCGCGACCGCGGCCGTCGCGAAGCACGCCGGTGAAGAAGGTGTTGAGCGCGCTGTCCTTCACCCGGTCCATCACCGAGGTCATGCCCACCGGCTGGTCCCCGGCCCACGCCAGCAGGACGTAGGAGGGAGCGGGGAAGAACCCGCGGAAGACGGAGTACGGCAGCGGATCGGTGCTGCCCTCGGCGTCCGGCGCGTCCTTCCAGGCCTGGATCGCGATGTCGTAGGCCTGCCGCCAGTCGGTCTCGTCGGCGTCGTCGGGCAGCGGCCGCAGCACGACACCGTCCGCCTCGGCCCGGTCGACGCTCGCGCGGGCAGCGGCCTCGTCCAGCGTGTCCAGGTCGAGCAACGACTCCCGGTGGTGCCCGACGACCTCGTACCCCAGGCTGGCCGCCGCGGCGAGGCTCGCCTCGTCCTGCTCGTGCACCGAGTCGGCGAAGCCGGGAAGCCCGCAGCTGGCGGTGGCGTCGGCCAGGACCTCGGCCATGGCTCGGCCGACGCCTCGGCGCCGGGCCCGCGGCAGCACGTACACGCCGGACAGGGCGAACCCCTTCTGCGCGGCGCCCTTGCCGATGAAGAAGCCGTCGGCGACCGGCTCACCGTCGAGCTCGCCGATGAACATCAGGTGCGGGGTGTCGGGCGGCATCGAGCGCACCCGGTCCGCGACGAAGTCCTTGCCCCACCAGAGAGGGTCTCCCTCGTGCAGCGCGTCGAGGTCCTCGTGCAGCCCACCCGTCCGGACCGTGACAGTCCCCCGCTGGCGCGGCAGCACGATCTGCACGGCAGTCGTGTCAGCCATGCGTGGAAGTGTGCGGCACCCGGCGCCGCCACGTCCCGGAAATCAGTTGCGTGCCGACTTCGCCCGACTTGTACCGGTATGCCGGAGACATGCTTGCGCCGATCGGCGTCAACTCGTGACGGCGACGTGAACCCCTGTTACGTTCCGCAACGAGATCGGGCCGTGGGTCCGACCAGATATGGGGGGAATCCTCAACATGACGTCATCCAAGGCCGTCGCGCGCCTCGCGGCGCTGACCCTGGCCGCGACAGCAGTCGCCGCCATCGGCGCGGCT
>JAVEDA010000454.1 GCA_030841195.1 Actinomycetota bacterium
GTGAGGCATTCCGGCGTGTTGGGGTTGGCACATGCGCCCCGCTTAAGGGCAGCGTCAGCCTGCGCGACGAATCCGTCCATCCGGCCCCCGTGGATGTCGGCAACGGCGCTCGCATGAGAGTGCGGGCCGCCCCCGTTGATGTCCCGCCGGTCATGGAATGGGCGCACGCAGCGATGCTTTGATGGGTCCGGCACGCAAACCGCAATCTTTCCTCCCGAGGTGGGAAAGCCCTCGGCTCCTGGATAGGTCCCGAAATAGCTGTCGAAGGACCGGTTCTCCTGCATGATCACCACGACGTGTTTGATCTTCGTGATCCCGGTGGCTGCCAGACCCTTGGCGGGGCCGGAGGCCAGCCGGCTCGTCGCCCCCGTGAACGACGGACTGGGGTGATGGGCGTCGGTCGCCACGACCGTAACGATGCTCCCGAGCAGGAGGGCGCAGACGACAGCCAGCCGTCGCGGGCGGGGCAGGAGCATAGGGGCCAGCCTCCCAGACGGGCCGAACGGTTCCGGGAGGCCGATATGTGTCGCGGGATCACACGAGTCTCTGCGAACCGCCGGACGGCAGGTCAGGGCGACGCCGGCACGACGCCCGAATGAGCCGTCGAGGGCTTGCCGCGGCCGGGACAGGCAGGAAAGATGCGCAGCGTGCAGGTCACGACAGGTGTGCGCCCGACCCGGTCGCAGGCCACGTGGGGCATCGCTTCGCTGGTGTCCTACGCGGTGGGTTACCCGCTGGCCCTGGTCGCCGATGAGGGACTCGGGTGGGTCCTCGTCATGCTCGGCGGAGTGTGCCTGCTCGGGCTCGGCGTCGTGACCGTCCGACGCATCCACCGCGGGAGCGGCGTCTCGCCATGACCCCCCGGCCGCCGGTCCGGACCCCCTAGTGCCGGACTCCCGATCCGTGCCCGACCTGGGCGCCCGGCTGTACCCACTGCTCCTGACGAGCCTCGCGCTGCTGGTGCTCGTCGGCGCGGCAGCGGCCCTGGTGACCTGGTGGACGCGGCAGTCCGACAACCGGCGGGTACGCCGGTGGCGCCGCGTGCTGCTCACCGGCGAGGTGCCGGGTGAGCCCGAGCCGTCGGCCCGCCGCTTCCTGCGCGTGGCCTTCGGGCTGCTCTGGGTCGTCGACGGGGCGCTCCAGGCGGCACCGGACGTACCCGCCGGGTTCCGCACCTCGATGGCCGACGGGCTGGCCGCGAGCCCGGGGTGGTTCACCGACCTCGTCAACCCTGCCTTCCATCTCTGGGCGCGCCATCCTGTGGTGGCGGATGCGACGACCGTGTGGATCCAGGTCGGGATCGGCCTGCTCCTGCTCGTTGCCCCGCGGGGGCCGCTGCTGCAGATCGGGCTGTGGGCATCGGTCGGCTGGGGCCTGCTCGTCTGGGTTGCCGGTGAGTTCGTAGGCGGCCTGCTGACCGACGGTGCCGGTTGGCTCACCGGTGCGCCGGGCGCAGTCCTCATCTACCTGCTCGCAGCGGGGCTTCTGCTCGCGCCGTGGCACTGGTGGCAGACCCCACGGGCGAGCCGTCTGGTCCGGGTCGCCGTCGCCGCCTGGCTGCTGCTGGGGGCTGCCCTGCAGGCAAGCCCCGGTGAGGGCTTCTGGACCCGGGCCGGGCTGGCCGGCGCCTTCGACGACGCCGCCGCCAGCACACAGCCGCACGCGGTCGCCGCGCCGATCTCCGCGCTGGCGTCGTTGGCGGGCCGCCACCCGACGTCACTGAACGCCGTCATCGTGGTGGTGGTCGTGGCCGTTGCGGTCGCGCTCTGCCTGAGCGGGTCTACGGCTGTGGTCGTGACCGGCCTCGTGGTCTGCGCCGCGACCTGGTGGCTGGGTCAGGACTTCGGCGTCCTCGAGAGTTCAGCGACCGACCCGAACAGCGCCCTCCCGCTGGGGTTGTTGCTGACGAGCGCGCTACCCGCCTGGCCGACCGGCGAGACCGACACTGGCGCCGCTCGTGTCGACAGGACCCGTGACGTCCGGGCCGCCGTGCGCGCCGGGGTGGGCGCCGTCGGTGTGGCTGCCCTGCTCGCCCCGCTGACCGTGGTCGGCCTGCTGCTCGGCCCCCCCGACTCGGCGGCTCTCGCCGCCGACAACGGAGGGCTCGTCATGCTGCCGGAGCGGCCGGTCCCGGCCTTCCGGTTGACCGACCAGCACGGACACGTCCTGACCGAGAAGGACCTGCTCGGCACCTTCACGGTGGTGACTTTCCTCGACCCGGTGTGCAGCGACGACTGCCCGACCATCGCCAACCAGCTCGCCGAGGCGGATCGGCGGCTAGGCCGGCTGGCCGGCAAGGTGCAAATCGTCGCCATTGACAGCAACCCGTTGTTCACCCACGTCGCCGACGTGCGCGCGTTTACCACGAGCCACGGCTTGGGCGACCTCGCGAACTGGCACTTCCTGGCCGGCCCTGGGCCGGTGCTGCAGGACCTACTGGCCTCCTATGGTGTCCAGGTTCAAGTCCCCACCGTTGGGATGATCGAGCACGACTCGGGCATCTACTTCGTCGGTCCGGACGCCTGCACGCGCTCCTACCTGTCCGACGGCGCGGACGAGGTGCTGACGAGCGGGTACGCCGCCGCCGTGACCCGCGAGGTACGTCGGCTCCTCGCCACGGGCGACGCGTGATCCGCGGAGCAGCGGCGGTCGGTCTCGCCGTCTGCCTCGCCATGCTGGCCGCCTGCGCGGGGACATCGACCGATACGGCTCGGGGCCCCGACGGGTCGAGGTGGTCGGCGCCGGTCCCGGCGAGCGAGCCGTACGTCGTGATGAGCGACGCCCGGCACGGCTGGGCGGTGTGGCCGAGCGGGAAGTCGTGGCTGGTCCTGCAGACCTCGGACGGCTGGACGCACGTCCGCAACGCCACTCCGGTCGGCGTACCCACCAACGGCGGTCTGGCGCTGGCGGCCGCCGCCGGTTCGGTCGCGGTCGCAGTGCTCCCGTATGACCGCCTGCTGGCCTCGCCCCTGCTCACGGCGGCTAGTCAGACTGGTACCGCGGCCTGGGAACCGCAGGAGCTGCCCGGTGCGGTGGTGGATGCCCGGGCTTCGGTCGCCGTCAGCCCCGAGGGCCCGATGGTGGTCCTCCGTCGCGGCGGGGGAACGCTGGTCACCGG
>JAVEDA010000472.1 GCA_030841195.1 Actinomycetota bacterium
TGGTGGTGCATGTGGTTGGCGCCGTGCACCACCCGGGGCTGGTGCGCCTGCCCGCTGGCTCTCGGGTGGCCGACGCGGTGCGGGCCGCGGGTGGCACCACCGCGTCGGCACGGCCCGCCAGCGTGAACTTGGCCCGGCTGCTCGTCGACGGCGAGCAGCTCGTGGTGCAGCGGCGGGGGAGCGCGCCACTGGTCGCGGCGCCGGGGCCTTCCGGGGCGGTCGGGAGCGCGGGCGCGACGCCCGTCCCGTCAGCCCCGGTCGACCTGAACTCGGCGACGCTGGAGGCCCTCGATGGGCTGCCGGGGATAGGCCCGGTGCTGGCCCAGCGCATCCTCGACTGGCGCACCGCGCACGGCCGGTTCAGCTCGGTCGACGAGCTCGGCGAGGTCTCGGGGATAGGTGAGGCGACCCTGGCCGACCTCCGTCCGGTCGTGACCGTGTGAGCAGTCCCACCGACCAGGTCGACGCCCCGGCGGGGATGTCCGAGCCGCTCGACGCGCGGCTGGCCGGGCCTGCCGTCGCGGCCTGGGTGGGCGCCTTCGTCGGCACCGGTGCCCCGACCGGACGCTCAGTCGGCTGGCTTGTCGTGCTCTCGATCGGCATGTCGCTGATGGCGACGGCGGTCATTGCGGGCCGCTCCGGCCGGAGCGCGTTGGCCCGGGCGGTCGTGCTGGTCCTGCTGTGCCTGGTCGCAGGGTCGACGGTCGGCGGCCTCAGGCTCCAGGCCGTACGCGGCAGCGGGCTGGCCGGGTTCGCCCGGGACGGCGCCACCGCATCCGCGTCGGGCGTCGTGACCGCCGACCCGGTGCTGCACCGTGGCCGCACCCGCGGCGACCGACGATTTGGCGACCTGTTCCTGGTGCCGGTGCGGCTGGACCGGGTCGAGGTACGGGGGCGGCTGGTCCGCACCCGCGCTCCGGTGCTGGTGCTGGCCACGGACCGGCGCTGGGCCGCTCTGCTGCCGGGGCAGCGGCTGGCCCTGACCGGCCGGCTGGGACCGGCTGAGACCGGCCAGCCGGTCGCGGCGGTGGTCTCGGTCCGCGGCCCGCCGGTGCTGCGTGGCCGGCCGCCGCCGGTGCAGCGCGCCGCCGGTGCGCTGCGTGCCGGGCTCCGCCGCGCCACCGCCGGGCTGCCGCCCGACGAGCGCGGGCTGCTGCCCGGCCTTGTCGTGGGTGACACCTCGCGGATGCCGCCGGAGCTTGTCGACGACTTCCGGGCAGCCGGGCTCACACATCTGACCGCCGTCAGTGGGGCCAACATCGCCATCCTGGTGTCGGTCGTGCTGGTGGCGGGGCGGTGGGCTGGGCTGCGCGGTCGGTGGCTGCCCGTGGCCGGGAGCCTGGCCATGGCGGCGTTCGTCGTGCTGGCCCGGCCCCAGCCCTCCGTGCTGCGCGCGGCGGCGATGGGCGCGATCGCCCTGCTCGCCATGGTCACGGGCCGGCGCCGCCGCAGCCTGGCCGCGTTGGCCGCCGCGGCCCTCCTGCTCCTGCTGGTCGACCCGTGGCTGGCGAGGTCCTACGGCTTCGTGCTGTCGGTGCTCGCCACCGGCGGGCTGGTCCTGCTGGCGCCGGTCTGGGCGCGAAGGTGGCACGCCGGGGGCGTGCCCCGTCCGCTCGCCGAGGCGCTGGCGGTCCCGCTGGCGGCGCAGCTGGTGTGCGGACCGGTGATCGTGCTGTTGAGCGGCCGGCTGAGCCTGGTCGCCGTGCCGGCCAACTTGCTGGTCGCGCCGGCTGTCGCCCCGGCCACGGTGCTCGGCGTCCTCGCGACGGCAGCTGCCCCGCTCGACGGCGGCCTGGCCCGGGTCCTGGCGACCGCAGCGGGCCTGCCGGTCTGGTGGGTGGCCCAGGTGGCGCGGCGGGCCGCAGCGGTGCCGGGGTCCGCGGTGGGATGGCCGGGCACGGTGAGCGGAGCCCTGCTGCTGGCCGCGGCCTCGGTGGCCGTGGTGCTCACGGGACGCATGCTGTCCCGGCGTCCGGCCCGCGCTGCCGGTGCTGCCGCCGTGCTCAGCGTCGCCCTGGTGGTGCCGGCGACCAGCCCGGGCTGGCCGCCCCCGGGCTGGGTGCTGGCTGTCTGCGACGTCGGGCAGGGCGACGCCCTGGTCCTCTCCGTGACCCACGGCACGGCCGTGGTCGTGGATGCCGGACCGGACCCCGAGGCTGTCGATCGTTGCCTGCGCCGGCTCGGCGTCGCGCGGGTGCCGATCGTGCTGCTCACCCACCTGCACGCCGACCATGTCGAGGGACTGCCGGGTGTCCTGCGCGGGCGCCGGGTCGGCGAGGTGGCACTCGGCAGCTACGGCGAGCCGGCCGAGGAGCTGGCCCGGGTACGCGGCTGGGCCCGCGGATCCGGTGTGCCCGTCCGGTCGGCGGTCGTCGGCGAGCGGATGTCGGTGGGGACCGTGTCCTGGTCGGTGCTGTGGCCGGCCCGGGTGATCGACGAGGACTCGGTGCCCAACAACGCCAGCCTGGTGCTGCTCGTGCGCAGCCATGGGCTGCGCCTGCTGCTGACCGGCGACGTGGAGCCGCCGGCGCAGCGTGCCCTGCTGGCCCGGCGGCGACTGCCCCGGGTGGACGTGCTGAAGGTGGCCCACCACGGCTCGGCGTACCAGGATCCGGGCCTGCTCGCCGAGACCCGGCCGCGGCTGGCCCTGATCAGCGTCGGGATCGACAACGACTACGGGCACCCGGCGCCGGCCACCGTCCGCGCGCTGCGCCGCAGCGGAGCACTGGTCGGGCGCACCGACCTGGACGGCACCCTGGTCGTGGTCGGGCCGCCGGGTCACCTGCAGCTGGTCACCGCCCGGGGCTGACGGCGGCCGGCGCTAGCCTGACGTCGATGACCGCCGCCCCCGGCCCCGTGCCGCTCACCCTCGTCACCGGTCCCGAGGCGCTGCTGCGCGACCGGGCCGTCGCGGCCGCGGTGGCCGCCGTGCGGGTCACCGACCCGGAGGCGGAGGTGCACGACCTGTCGGCGGTCGGTCTCGAGCCGGGTCGGGTGACCGGGCTGGCCAGCCCGTCGCTGTTCGGCGGCACGTCGGTGATCGTGGTGCGGGACGTGGCGGACGCCGCCGAGGAGATCTCGGACGAGCTGAAGACGGTGCTCGCGGACCCCGGCGACGACGTCGTGCTGGTGCTCGTGCACCCGGGTGGCGTCAAGGGCAAGTCCCTGCTGGACGCGGCCAGGGCCGCAGGCGCGGTTGTCGTCGACTGCAAGGTGGTCAAGTGGGAGAGCGACAAGGTGGCCTTCGTGCAGGGTGAGTTCAAGGCCGCCGGACGACGGGTGGCTCCGGCCGCCGCCGTGGCACTGGTCGACGCCCTCGGCAGCGACCTGCGCGAGCTCGCCAACGCCTGCGCCCAGCTGGTTGCGGACACCGACGGAACCGTCGACCGCGCCGTGGTCGAGCGCTACCACGCCGGCCGGATCGAGGTGACCGGCTTCAAGGTGGCTGACGCCGCGGTCGAGGGGCGCTACGAGGAGGCACTGCGGCTGCTCCGGCACGCCCTGGCCACCGGCTCCGACCCGGTGCCGGTGAACGCCGCCTTCGCCATGGGCCTGCGCACCCTGGCCAAGGTGGGGGGCGCCTCCCGCACGGCGCGCCCGGACGACGTCGCACGCGACCTCGGGCTGGCGCCGTTCCAGGTCAAGAAGGCCCGGGGCCAGCTCGCCGGATGGAGCCCGGACGGGGTCGCGGCCGCGATCGTGGCGGTGGCCCGGGCCGACGAGCAGATCAAGGGCGGGGGCACCGACCCGGTGTACGCGCTGGAGCGAGCGGTGACCGACATCGTGGCCGCCCGCGCCCTCGGCTGAGCGGACCGTCTGCCCCCCGGAAACGACGAAGGACGCCACCTGCGAGGTGGCGTCCTGGTCGGTCGCCGCGGTGCGGCGGGTGCCGCTAGAGCGCGGCGGCCCGCTTGGCCATCGCGGACTTGCGGTTAGCCGCCTGGTTGGCGTGGATGACGCCCTTGCTGGCGGCCTTGTCGAGCTGACGCGAGGCAGTCTGCAGCGCCTCGAGCGCGGTCTCGCGGTTGCCAGCGTCCGCGGCCTCGCGGAACTTGCGAACCGACGTCTTGAGCGAGGACTTGACGCCCTTGTTGCGCAGACGCGCCTTCTCGTTCGTCTTGATGCGCTTGAGCTGGGACTTGATGTTCGCCACGAAGAAGCCTCGAAGTTCGTCAGGTGGGTGGTACTCAGGTCTGTTGGTCGGGCGGAGCGTGACTCGCCAGCGGGCGACGTACAGGTGCCCGGGCGTGAACCCGACGCGGAAGAGTACCAAGACAGCCGTGCTCAGCGCGAACCGAGCCTGGTCCAGCCCTCGGGTGCGCGACTCGCCTCAGCGCCAGAGCCGGCCGCGGTCCAACCAGTCCAGGGCGGCCGCGCCGGAGTGCGCCTGCCAGGTCCTGATCGTCGGCAGGCCCGGCGGGGCAGGGTGACGGGCCCGCTCGTGCCAGAACCCGACCATCCCGGCGACGACCGACGCCAGGTGCTCCGGCGGCACGTCCCGGGTCACCGTCGACGAGGACAGGAAGGCGTCCGGGTCGGGCCCGCCCTGGATCCGGAAGTCCATCGCCAGCAGCAGTGTGTCCAGCCACGATGCTCCCCGGCTCGCCCAGGCCCAGTCGAGCAGCACCGCCTCGCCGGCGCGGACGAGCACGTTGTCCGCTCGGGCATCCCAGTGCACGAGCCACCGTCCCGACGTGACGTCACGGGCCAGTTCCTGACGGGCCAGGAAGTCCGGCAGCCGTGCCAGCAGACCGGCTGGCATCCCCTCCGGGTCGGCGGCCACCCCGTCCCATGCCGAGAGGACGTTGGTGGTCTCGGCGAAGCTCGACAACGCGGTCGGGGCCGCGGTGGCAGCGACGCGTTCGAGCGTCGCAGCCATCACCGCGGCGTCGGCGTCCGGCCAGGGGACGTCCGGTCGCCGGCCATCGACGTCCTCGAGGACCAGGACGACCCAGACCCCGTCGTCGTACGCCGAGAGCAGGCGGGCGTGCGGCACCGACGGCGGCAGTAGCTCGAGGGCACGGATCTCGGCCCGGTTGAGGTCCGGGGTGTCCGGGTTCAGGTCGCTGCCGCAGGCCTTGACGAACGCTCTGCTCCCGTCCGCGCAGACGACCCGGACGGCGGCGCCGGGGGAGAACCCGCCGACCTGGGTGCGGGCCGACACGACCGGCGACCCGAGCGACGCCTCGACCTCGCCGCGGACGTGCTCGGGCACCGCCTCCCACGGGATGCGGGTGCCGGCTGCGACAGGGGCGGTCATCGCTCGATCATCCCGGCCGGTCGCGAGCCCGGCCAGCGCATTGTCCACGCGTGGGAGGATGGTCCGGCCCCCCGTCGTACGAGCAAGCATTGGACCCTGCGTGCCCGCCAGCCCCGGAGACACCGAGCGATCAGCCCAGGTGCCGCACCGCACCGACCCGTCGGTGATCCGCAACTTCTGCATCATCGCGCACATCGACCACGGCAAGTCGACGCTGGCGGACCGGATGCTGCAGGCCACCGGCGTGGTCGACGACCGGACGATGCGGGCGCAGTACCTGGACCGGATGGACATCGAGCGCGAGCGCGGCATCACCATCAAGAGCCAGGCGGTGCGGCTGCCGTTCACCGCCCACGACGGCCGGACCTACGCGCTGAACATGATCGACACACCGGGGCACGTGGACTTCACCTACGAGGTGTCCCGCTCGTTGGCCGCCTGCGAGGGCTGCGTGCTGCTGGTCGACGCGGCGCAGGGCATCGAGGCGCAGACGCTGGCCAACCTCTATCTCGCGCTCGAGAACGACCTGCAGATCATCCCGGTGCTCAACAAGATCGACCTGCCGTCGGCGCAGCCGGAGAAGTACGCCGCCGAGCTCGCACACATCATCGGCTGCGACCCGGGCGACGTGCTGCGGGTCAGCGCCAAGACCGGCGAAGGCGTCGGAGAGCTGCTCGACGAGATCGTCCGCCTGGTGCCGCACCCGGTCGGCGACCCGGACGCCCCGGCCCGAGCGATGATCTTCGACAGCGTGTACGACGCGTACCGCGGCGTCATCACCTACGTCCGCGTCATCGACGGCAACCTGTCGTCGCGCGAGCGCATCCTGATGCTCTCGACCAAGGCGCAGCACGAGATGCTCGAGATCGGCGTCATCTCGCCGGAGCCGGTCCCGTCGACCGGTCTCGGGGTCGGCGAGGTCGGCTACCTGATCACCGGGGTGAAGGACGTCCGCCAGTCG
>JAVEDA010000484.1 GCA_030841195.1 Actinomycetota bacterium
GGCCGCGATCATGGTCGCGGTCTTCGCCGCCTTCGTGCCGAGCTCGGACGTCGTCCTCAAGGTCATCGGGATCGGCATGGCCTCGGCGATCCTGGTCGACGCGACCGTCGTCCGGATGCTGCTCGTCCCGGCGGTGATGCACCTGCTCGGCCGGGCCAACTGGTGGCTGCCGGCATGGCTCGACCGCCGGATCCCGCAGCTGCACATCGAGGGCAAGCCTGAGGTGCACCTGCCGGCCCAGCGGGTGGCCGAGCGCGAGGCCGTCACCACCGGCTGAGCGCAGCGGGTCAGCCGGGTCGGGCCTCGTCGGCCGCGGCGAGCGCGCGCTGGCGGATCTGCTGGCGGGCCTCGTCGTAGCCGGGCAGCGGACGCAGCGGCGCGATGTCGTCGTCGCTGTCGACGGCTGTCAGGTCGGTGAACCCCAGCTCGGCGGCCCGCCGGAACGCCGCCAGTCCGCGGTCGAGCTCGCCGGCCGCGGCCCAGCCGCAGGCCGTGTTGTAGGCGATGGTCGCCGGCACCTCGGCCTGCTCGACGAGGACCGGCCCGGTGCGGTCGAGCCAGGCCTGGCCGATCTCGGCGCTCTCCCGCTTGGCGCCGGACCGGAAGGCGAAGGTCTGCGCGTAGAGCACGTAGTCGGCTTGCACCCTCGGCTCCCCAGCCACCACGTCCCGGGCCGCGCCCCAGTCGCCGTGCACCCGGTGCACGGCGAGCAGCAGGGCGGTAGCGGCGACGGCCTCGTCGGCGTTCGTGCCCGCGGCCAGCTCGAGCTCGGCCCGGCCACCCGCCGGGTCCGGCCCGACGGCTTTGAGCGCCGAGTGGATCAACGGCTGCACGCCCGGGTCCGACGCGAGGTCCTGGGCGTCGTCGGGGCGTCCGCTCCACAGCAGCCGGACGACCTGGGTGTTGACGTCGAGCGATCCTTCGGCCCGCGCGGTGCGGATGGTCCCGATGTTGCTGAGGACGAAGAAGGCCGCCAACAGGGCGGCGAAGACCTGCCCGAACCTCAGCGCCAGAAGAGCCCCGAGGACGGCGACAACCACCGACACCATGGCCGCCCGGGTGGCGCGCTTGGCCGGTGAGCCCGGCAGCAGCTCGCGCAGCATCTGCCCGCCGTCGAGCGGCAGGATCGGCAGCAGGTTGAGGATGCTCCAGCCGAGCGTGGTGAAGATGGCCGTGTTGACGATCGAACGCTCGAGCTCGGAGTGCGCGCCGGCGCCGCGCCCATAGGCGAGCAGCGCCAGGCCGATCACCATGCCGACGGCCGGCCCCGCGACCGAGATCGCGACCGACCGGGCCCGGCTCAGGGGATGCGTCGGCAGGTACGTCGTGAGGCCGCCCAGTCCGGCGAGATGGATGCTGGGGCTCGCCCCCGTCGTACGGGCGACGAAGGCATGCCCGAGCTCGTGCACGAGCACCGCGACCGGCACCATGACCAGCCACACGACGAAGTCCCGCAGCGCTCCCCCGGGCTGCCAGCCGAGGATGGCCATGATGACGATGAACGAGATGTCGATCGTCACCGGGAAGCCGAACACCCGGAACCGGGCGATCGGCCGGCCACCCTCGACCGTCGGCATCGTCATGCGGTGAGCCTAGGCGGCGCCAGTTCGATCGCGCCGACGACCTCTATGGCAGCGGCCGGCGACCGGCGAAGCCGAGGTCGAGCCGGTGGTACCAGCCGAGAGCCCGGTCGCCCTCGAGCCAGCAGAGCAGGACGTCGACGCCGTCGAGCTCGCTGGGGAAGTCGACCAGCAGCGGGGCGACGCCTTTGAGCACGGCCCCGGTCTGCTGCACCTCGGTCAGCAGCTCGTCCAGCCGGGCCTGGGCCGCCTTGAGCTCGGGCACCCCACCCAGCGGCGTGGCCCGGCCGCCCGGTGACCCGGCGGCGGCGAGCTCCGCGGCATCGGCCCGGAGCGCCACGACCTCGTCGAGGACCGGGAGCAGCCGGTCCAACTCGGCAACCGCCTCGTCGACGGTGAACAGCGCCATGGACGTTAGCGTCTCATCCCGGCCGGGCAGGCCCGAAGATCCTTTGGACGCCGACGCACCACTTGTGCGGCGTGTCTGGTGCACGAGCGTCCACTCGCGAGGTTCAGCGGGGCAGGACAGCCTCGATCGCCGCGACCAGCTCGGGGTCCTCCGGCTCGACCTTGCTGCGGAACCGGCCGACCACCTCGCCCTGCGGTGTCACGAGGAACTTCTCGAAGTTCCAGGTCACGTCGCCGGCCTTGCCCGTGGCGTCGGCGACCGCAGTCAGCCGGGTGAACAGCGGGTGCCGTTCCGGGCCGTTGACGTCGGTCTTGGCCAGCAGCGGGAAGGTGACCCCGAAGTTCGCCTGGCAGAACTCGGCGATCTCCTCGGACGTCCCGGGCTCCTGCGCACCGAACTGGTTGCTCGGGACACCGATGACCGTGAGCCCGCGCTCGTGGTATCGCTCGTACAGCGCCTCGAGCCCGGCGTACTGCCGGGTGAAGCCGCACTTCGAGGCGACGTTCACGACTAGCAGGGCCTGGCCGGCGTAGGCGTCCAAGGTGGTGTCCGAGCCGTCAAGCAGAGTCAGGGTGTCGGTGCTCATATCTGGTGCAATCCGATCCACAACCGGTGCATTCCCCACCTTCTTGCTAGAAGTCAGCCCCGCAGCAGCGGCGGCACCAGCAGCGTCGCGTCGCCCACCCGGTAGAGCTGGGCCGGCCGGCCGCCCTGCCGGGTCGTGGTCTCGCCGGTCTCGACCAGGAAGCCGGGCGCGCCGGTGACCTTGCGGTGGAAGTTGCGCGGGTCGATCGGCTGCCCCCAGACGACCTCGTAGACCCGCCGCAGCTCGCCCACCGTGAACGGCTCGCCGCAGAACGACGCCGCCAGCGGGGTGTACTCCAGCTTGGCGCGGGCCCGCTCCACCCCGTCGCGCAGGATCCGGTCGTGGTCGAAGGCCAGCCGGCGGCTGCCGCCGAGCAGAGCGTCGACCGGCCGCCAGCGGGCATCCGCGGCATCGCTGCCGGCCACCGGCGTGGGCAGGTCGGCGGCGAGCGCGAGGTGGGCCACCGAGACCACCCGCATCCGGGGGTCGCGGCGAGGGTCGCCGTAGGTCGCGAGCTGCTCGAGGTGTACGTCGGTCAGCTGCAGCCCGGTCTCCTCGGCCAGCTCGCGCTCGGCGGCCGCCGCGACGTCCTCCTCGACCTGCACGAACCCGCCGGGCAACGCCCAGCGACCCTCGAAGGGCGCGCTCCCCCGGCGTACGACAAGGGCCTGCAGCGCGTCGTCGCGGACGGTGAGGACGACCAGGTCGACGGTGACGGCGAACGGCGGGTAGTCGGACGCTTGGTAGGCCATATCGATGATGTTATCTCGTCAACTTGACGAGAACCAGAGGAAAGGCCAGACTAGTAATCGTCAGGTAGACGATTATACGAGGTGAGACAGATGTCAGACATCACCACCCTCCCCCTTCTCCGCCACCTGCGCAGTGCGCCGACGACCCACGTCCTGCACCTGAGCCACGGACGGACCCGGCACGACGCCGCCGGGGTCTCGTTCTGGTTCCGGCCGATGTCAGCCGCGATCAGCGAGGTGCCGGTGGACGACCGCGAGCTGCCGCTGCAGTTCCGGGCCCGGACCAGCGACTTCCAGGAGGTGTTCGTGCAGCTGACGGTCACCTTCCGGGTGACCGAGCCGTCGCTGGCCGCCCGGCGGATCGACTTCTCGGTGGACCTCGGGACCGGCCGCTGGCGGGCCAGCCCGCTCGAGCAGCTCGGCTCGTCGCTCACCGAGCTGGCCCAGCAGTACGCGCTGGACCTGCTGGCCAGGACCTCGCTGGCCGACGCGCTGGTCGACGGGGTCGCCCAGGTGCGGTCGGCCGTGGCAGCGGGCCTGGCCGACGACCCGAGGCTGACCGAGATCGGCCTCACCGTCATCGGGGTCCGGGTGGTCGCCCTGCGGCCGGACCCGGAGGTGGAGCGCGCCCTGCAGACGCCGGCGCGCGAGCTGGTGCAGCAGGAGGCCGACCGGGCAACGTACGAGCGTCGGGCCAACGCCGTCGACCGCGAGCGGGCGATCGCCGAGAACGAGCTGGCCAACCAGATCGAGCTGGCGACCCGCGAGGAGGCGCTGGTCACCCAGCGCGGCACCAACGAGCGCCGCCGGGCGACCGAAGCGGCGGCCGCCGGCGAGATCGAGACCGCCGCTGAGGCAGGGCGACGCACCACGATGGCCACCGCGGACGCCGAGGTGACCCGCCTGGTCGGGGCGGCGGACGGCGATGCCGAGGCGGCTCGCCTCGCGGCCTACGTGGGCACCGATGCCGCGGTGCTGCTCGCCGTGGCGCTGCGCGAGCTGGCCGGCAACCTTCCGGCGATCGAGCACCTCACCCTCACGCCGGACCTGGTGACGCAGGCGCTGGCGCGACTGACGGCAGGCTCGTCATGACCTTGGCCCCGCGGGTGGTGTTCGTGCACCGGCGTACCGAGCTGGACGAGCTGTTGGCGCGGCACGGCTCCCGCGGGCAGGCGGCGTTCTTCCTCACCAGCCGGGGCCGTGCCGTCGAGCCGGTCGAGGCCCAGGACGCGGCGGTGCGAGCCGCAATGGCCGAGGTGTCGGCGGCTATCCCGGTCGACTGGCGGCGCGGGCTGGTGGAGCGCGCGGAGCTGGACCGGTTCCTGTTCGGCCCGGACGACATCGTGGTGGTCGTCGGGCAGGACGGGCTGGTGGCGAACGTGGCGAAGTACCTGGACGGGCAACCTGTGATCGGTGTCGATACCGCGCCCGGCGTGAACCCGGGCGTGCTGGTGCCGTCCGCGCCGTCGTCGGTCGGCACCCTGCTCGCGGCAGTCGTCACCGGCGCGGCCAGCGTCCAGGCCCGGACGATGGTCGAGGCGGTGACCGACGACGGTCAGCGGCTGGTTGCGCTGAACGAGGTGTACGTCGGGCACCCCTCCCACCAGTCCGCGCGGTACCGGCTCACTGTCGCGGGTCAGGTGGAACGGCAGTCGTCGTCCGGGGTCCTCGTCGGCACCGGGACCGGTGCGACCGGGTGGTGCGCCTCGGTGGCGCGGGCCACCCACTCGTCGCTGGAGCTCCCCGCCGCGGAGGCGCCCACGCTCGCGTGGTTCGTCCGCGAGGCATGGCCGTCGCCAGCCACCGGCTCGTCGCTGGTCGAAGGGCTCGTAGCCGTTGGTGACGAGCTCGCGCTCGAGGCCGAGACGGACGGACTCGTCGTGTTCGGGGACGGGATGGAGCGGGACCACCTGTCGCTCGCGTGGGGCCAGCGCGTCACCGTTCGGGTGGCCGAGCAATCGCTGCGCCTCGTCCTGCAACGATGAGTCGTCGCCATCGACCAGGGAGTGGACCATGACCATCACCCGCACCAGCTCCAGCCCGGGGTTGCCCGGCGGATATCCGTTCAGCCTGGCCTGCGAGGCAGACGGAGTCTGCTTCATCAGCGGCATGCCGTCGCTGGACCCCGAAGGCACGTTCTGGCCTGGAACCTTCGAGCAGGAGGTTGAGCGGGCCTGGCACAACGTCGTCGCCATTGCCGAGGCGGCGGGCTTCTCGACCGGCGAGTTTCTCTACGTGCAGTGCGTGCTCGCGGACATCGGCGACTACAGCGCCGTGAACGACTGGTGGCGACAGCAGTTTCCCGACGTCTCGACGGCTCCAGCGCGATTCACGTTCCAGGCCGGCGCGCTGCCGTTCGGCGCGAAGATCGAGATCCAGGCAGTCGCTGCCCGCGGCACCTGAGCAGGGGGTCGAACGACTTGATCTACTGCGTATCGCCGCCCTCTCCCGGCGCGCGAATGCACTGAGCCGCCTCGGTGGACCGCTGGCCAGACGGGTCCAGGACCGGATGACCAACCGCTGCGTCGACGCGGCCCGGCCACCGTCCCCCACCGGTAATGGCGGCCCTCGGGCCGCCTACGGTTCCAACACGTTGTGGACGTCCATGTAGATGGCGGAAGCCTCTATCGCAGCGAACGACAGGAGGACAGCTCCGCCGAGCGCCGCCCCGCGCCATCGCGCATTGCGCCTGGCCAACACGACACACCCTGCGGCCGCGACGCCTACCAGGATGAGGACGATGATGAATGCCCACGCGCTCACAGCATCCCTCGTTCCGGTTCCCTGCGGACTCGGACTCCAGTGGCTCAGGTTCCCGGTCCGCGTGGCGTGTACCGATCGGCCCCGACTTTACGCCAGACTGCCCACACCTTCTGGCAACGTGCGTGTCGGGCGTGGCAGCGTGGCACCCTGATGAACCAGTGAAGGACGTTCCCTTCAGCTGACCGCGTCGGGCCTCGGGGGGTGTGGGTTGTGTCGGCTTCGATGTTCACGGTCCCCCTGCGTCGCTTGACTGCCGGCGAGGTCAGGGTTCCTAGTCTGCGTTTAGCTCTGGCGGCTCACGTAGGCATCCGTGCATTCGGGCTGACCACTCTGTACGTCGCGGGGCTCGTCAACGGTGGGTCCGCGTACCACGCCCTGACCCGCTGGGACGCAGCGTGGTACCGCCGCATCGCCGAGCACGGATACGGGCACGTTCACGTGGCTGCAGACGGGCGACGCCTCTCCGACTACGCCTTCTTTCCGCTCTATCCCATGGCCGAGCGCGCTCTGTCTGCTGTAACGGGGCTACCAGTGGTCCAAGCGGGCCTGGTCATCAGCGCCGTGTCGTCGCTGGTGGCTGCCGCGGGCATCTACCGCGTCGGAACTCATCTGCACGACGCAA
The DNA here is from genome assembly GCA_030841195.1 of Actinomycetota bacterium. Taxonomy (GTDB): domain Bacteria; phylum Actinomycetota; class Actinomycetes; order JACCUZ01; family JACCUZ01; genus JAVEDA01. The sequence goes on from JAVEDA010000484.1 coordinate 6,713, forward strand.
GGACGGGCGTGATCCTTGTGTGCCTGTGGTCGTCAGTGCCGGTGGCAGTCGTGCAGTCGATGGCCTACACCGAATCGTTGTTCACGGCCTTCGTCGCGTGGAGCCTCTACGCCGTCCTGGTACATCGGTACGTTCTGGCAGGGGCGTTGGCCGCCCTAGCCGGGTTGACCAGAGCAATGAGTGTGGCCCTCGTGGGCGCCGTTGCGAGCGCGGCCTTGTTGGGCACCAGTGAGCGATCGCTCGCTCACACGGAGGCTCCGGCCGACAGCAGGAGCAGGCGGCTCCTCGGCGCGCTGCTGGCGCCCGTCGGCCTGGTGGCCTACCTCGCCTTCGTAGCCTTGTCCGAGCACCGAACGTTCGGGTACCTCGACGTGGCGAGCGACTGGGGAAACGGCATCGACGGCGGCCACGCACTCTTCGGCTGGATCCTGCAGATGCTCGGCGACCGCCGCTTCCTCCTGGGAATCGCCCTACTGCTCGGGCTGGCACTGCTGGGTGCCGCCGTCGGCCACACCGCGTCGCGGGGTTACCCCCTGCCTGTCTTCGTCTTTACTCTGACCGCGGTGCTGATCAGCTTGGCGACCTCGAACTACTTCGGGTCCAGGCCACGGTACTTGCTCCCTGTGTTCACACTTCTGCTCTGGCCGAGCGAGGGTTTGGCCGGGCTGCCGAACCGCCGGGTCGGTCTCGTGCTGGCTTGCCTGGCGGCCATCTCAGGCATCTACGGTGCCGTGTGGCTGTATGGCCCTGGTCCCCCGTGATCGACCACCGGTTCCAGCGCGGGAGACGGAACGGCTCTCTCGACCTCTACCCGGCCTGACCTGCGCGCGGAGAGCCTGCGCCCGGGTCGTCAGACGCCTGTGACGCCGTCGGCGAGCTCGCGGAGGATGTCCAGGTGGCCGTTGTGCCGGGCGGTCTCCTCGATCAGGTGCATGGCGATGTACCGCAAGGTGACCGGCTGGCCGCTCTCGCCGTCAGAGAGCGCCGACTCTGTGTCCCAGTCGTGGGACGCGACTACCTCGTCGGTGTGGGCCGCCTGTGCCGCGTACTCGTCGAGCAGGTCCGCCAGCGGCCGTTCGAGTCCGGCCTGCATCTGCAGGCCGGAGTCGTCGTCCGTGCCGGGCCACTGGTACGGCTGGCCGAGGAAGATGACGTCGATCCAGAACGCTTCCGACCAGCGCAGATGGCTCACCAGGCCGGCCACGCTCATCGCCGGCGAGCCGGGCAGCGGCGTCTCGGCCGCGGCCGACGGGGACAGGTCGACACACTTGGCGTGCACGGTCAGGCGCACGTACTGCAAGAACTGGATCAGGATCGAGCGTTCGTCGAACGATGCCGGGAGGTCGGTGCGGTTGCTCAGATCAAAATCGGTCACGGCAGCTCCTCAGGATCCGGACGACACACTCACGACCCCGTAGAACAGGGTCGCTGTGGGTGTACTAGCCACAACTATGGGTGCTTGGTCGCGATTGCCGTTGCCGCACCAGCGCAGGCCGCGGACTACCAGCCGCCGCAGGTGTTCAACGTCGCACCCATCGTGCCCGCCAGCAATGGCACGGCGACCGTGACCGCGACGTACCAGTGCTTCGGGGGAGATGGCGGTGGCTCCCATCTCTACATCGGCGTCAAGCAGGGGCCCGGGGTCAACACGACGAATCACAGCACCAGCGCGTCGTCGACCACGTTCTACGGCACCAACTGGAACTTCTTCGAAGGGCCGGGCCTGACGGCCACCTGCGACGGGACCGTCTGCACCGACTCCTTCGTGGTCATGGACGACCCGTTCTGGGCGCACGCCGGGGACGCGCCTGCCCTTCACACCGGAGCGGCGCTCGTGCAGTTCTGCCTGTTCGACAGCACCAACAGCGGTGCAGAGGGTGACGAGACCGGGTTCGCCTGGAAGTACAGCATGCGGGGCGTCCTCGCCCGGTAGCCCGGGACTATTCGTCACACCGCCTCCCGCTCGACTCGCGCGGGAGGCGGTTGGCGCGCGTCGGGTTGGACACAACCGCGGACGTGCCGCAGAGTGCGGGTGGCCGCAGATGAACCAGCCGAGGGAGACATGCCGATGGCGCGCCCGCCGGGCCGGGACCAGAACGCCCCGATGGAGCGGCTCGTCCGGCTGATCGGCGCCCTCACCAAGCACCGCAGCGGCGCCCCGCTGACCGTGCTGCTCAAGGTCGTCGCCGCGGACGACGCGACCGACGAGGCGCGCCGCAAGATGCTCAGCCGCGACCTCGAGCACCTCAACGCGCTCGGCTACGACATCCGCAACGTGGCCGACATCGGCGCCGACGGCGTCTACGTCATGCGGGCCCACGACAACCGGCTGCAGGTCCACCTCTCCCCCGAGCAGCGCGGCGAGCTGCTGCGCGCGGCCATCGCCGCCGGGCTCGAGGGCATGGCCACCCACCTCGGCAGCGGCGACGACCGGCCGGTGGCACCGGCGCCCGCGTCGGCCGACCTCGACCTGGTGCAGCGCGGCACGGCCCGGCAGTGCCTGGTGCGGTTCACCTACAAGGGCGAGCGGCGCGTGGTGCACCCGGCCCGGGTGCACAGCGGGCCGTCCGGCTGGTACCTCAGCGGTCGGGAGGACGGGGGCGAGGTGGTCAAGGAGTTCGTGGTCGCCCGGATGAGCGATATCGCGCTCGACCCGCCGGGCACCGCCGAGGTTGTGGCCGAGCCGGTGCGCCCGTCGCTCGACCCGTTGTCGTGGCAGGTCGACCCGCCCGTCGAGGTGGTGCTGGCGGTGCCGGCCGAGCACCGGGTGCTCGCCGAGAACCTGCTCGGTACGCCGGTCAGCGTCGCCGAGTCCGGCGGCGAACTGGCGCTGACCTATCTCGTCACGAACCGCCAGGTCTTCCGATACCGCGTCTACGAGCTCGGCACCCGGGTGACCGTGCTGTCGCCGAGCGAGGTGCGCGCCGAGATCGTCGCCGAGCTGCGGTCCTTCCTCGGGACACCCGCATGAGCCCGGTCGCCGTCTACGCGCAGCGGCTGGCCGCGCTCCCGCGGGCGCTGGGCATCCTCGAGCTGCACCCGCAGGGGCTGCCCTTGGCCGACCTCGCGGCCGAGCTCGGCGTCGAGCCGGCCGATCTGCGCGAGGTGTTCCTCGCCTACTACCTCGCGGACCTGATCGAGCTGGACAGCTTCGCCCTGCCGGTCGTGGAGTTCTTCTCCCCCGGCTCGGACACCGGCGACGACGGCGACGACGGCGACGACGACGACAACCTCGACGCGGAGACGTCCTGGGTGCGGGTGCTCACCGCCGACCCGGAGCACGAGCTCGGCGTCGACCACCTGACGGCCGGACAGCTGGCCGCGCTGTACGAGGCCGGCGTCGACCTGCTGGCGCTCGAGCCCGGCAACGACGTGCTCCGCGGCGCGGTCGAGGCCTTCGAGTCCGCACTGGAGCCGGCCGACAAGCCGTTGGCCTCGCAGTGGGGCGCGGGCACCGCGCAGGTGCTGCACCGGGCCGCAGAGGAGCGCCGCCGGGTGCGGATCACCTATGTCCGGCAGTGGAGCCCCGGCGCCTCGCCGCGGGTGGTCGAGCCGTACCGGCTGGTGCGGACCCGGCGCGGCTGGGAGGTCGACGCCGGTCCGGCCGACGAGGTCACCCCGGTCCGCACCTACCTGGTGTCCGGGATCGTCGAGCACCAGGTGCTGGACGAGACATTCGAGCCGCCGGCCGACCTCGACGCCCTGCTGGCCGCCAACCGGGCCGCCGAAACGGTGGAGCTCGTGGTGCCGCAGTCGGCCCGCTGGGCGGTCGAGCGGTTCGCCGAGTCGGTGACCGTGCTCGCCGACGACGAGGAGTCGGTGCAGCTGCAGGCCGACCTGTTGCCGCCGGTGGCATCTCGCCTCGGGCTGCTGCTGCTCTGCTGCGGTCCCGACGCGTTCGTGATGGCCCCGCCCACCCTGCTCGACGCAGCCGAGACGACGGCCCGGCAGCTGCTCGACCACCACGCACGCGACGCCTGACCGGTGTCGCTCCTCATGGCCGGTGGCGCGACGTTCGAGACGACCTACGCGCGCCCGGCCAAGGACGGCGAGGACCCGGCGATCCTGGACCGCCTGACCCAGATGGTCGACGACACCCCGCCGGGCGGCGAGATCCACGCCACGCTGTTCCGGCTCACCGTCGAGTCGGTGCGGGATGCCCTGGTGGCGGCCAGCAACCGCGGGGTCGCGGTGCACGTGGTGCACAACGGCCGCGACGTCGTCAGCGAGGTCGCCGCGACCCTGTCGAGGCCCGCCCCGGACGGGCTCGGCGACGGGCACCGGTGGTCGGGGCCGGCGTACGCCGTTCGACGCCCGGACTTCGGGGCTGTCGCGACCGGCCGGAACTCCGACCTTCACACCAAGCTGGTGCTCTTCTCCGCGACCCGGGACCCGACCGGGACGCTGCGCCGCGACGTCTCCTGGTGGAGCTCGGCGAACCCGAGCCACCACTCGGGGATGCAGAAGGCGAACAACGCGATCGCGGTCTACGACGACCCGGTGCTGTACGACGGGTTCCGGACCCGCCTGTGGGACCTGATGTGGACCGCGACGCATTTCCCCGGCAACGACTTCTACGACGCGGGCCGCGGTCGCGGCTGGTTCCTGGGCAGCCCGGCGACCCGGACGAAGGTGTTCTGCTCGCCGCAGCAGAGCACCGACCTCTACGCCAGCCGACTCGCCTCGGTGGTCGCCGACGCCGCCACCGAGGTCGTGCTGGCGCACGCGCGGTTCACCGACGACCGGCTCGCGGTGGCCGACCAGCTGGTGCGGATCGCGCGCGGCGGCGGGTCGGTGCGGGTGCTGGTGGGCACCGAGCCCGACCTGCTCGGCCCGACGGTGCGCGAGCGGCTGGTGGCAGCGGGGATCCCGCTGCGGCGAGCCAACATCCACGACAAGCTCGCCCTGCTCCACTCCCGGCACGGGGTCTCGCGCCGGCGGCGCAAGGTGGTGCTCAGCGGCTCGCACAACCTCAACCGGGACGCGAACTGGATCAACGACGAGATCCTGGTCAAGACCTTCCACGACGGCCTGTACGACGACGTGCTGGCCGCCCACGTCGAGCCGCTCTGGTCCGGCGCGGAGCCCGACAGCCCGTTGTAGAAAGGTGGACTCACGCACCCACGACGGTGAGTCCGAGGGTACGAGCCACCGCGGCCATCCGGACGTCGAAGGTCACGATGCGCATAGAGCGTGAGGAGACACGACCGGCTGAGGCCAGGTGGATGGCGTCCAACGTCCGGGCACCCGTGGCCTCTGCCAGGCTGGCCGCCAGACCGAGTGTGGTCGCGTCGGCGGCGACCACTGCGATGCGTTCCCAGTCGCGCAGGAAGGTTGAGCGGGATGCCGCCAACTGGTCCGACGGCAGCCGGGTGGTCAGGACCCGCCGCACCTCGACCTCGGTCACGGCAGACGTGACCCAGTCGAGGTCCGCGTCCAGCAGCCGGACGGCATGGTCGCTGTCCGGTTCGCTGACGTATCGCTTTGCCAACGCACTCGAGTCGACGTACTGCATCAGTCGCCCCGGTCCTCGGCCAGGATCTCCTCGGACCTCGGTGTGCCCGGCTCGGGTCGGGCTGGCGCGCCCGCTCCTGGTGGAGCAGTCGAGCGACGGGTCACCCAGCCCTCGGCGAGGCCGCGAGCCAGCTCGTCAGCGCCGGGCAACGGGACCAGCAGGGCTCGAGGCTGACCTCGATCGGTCACCGTGAACGTCTCTCCCTCCGCGACCCGACCGACGTACTCCGACAGGTGCGCCTTGAGCTCCCGGATGCCGATCTCCATGTGACCACATTAGGTCTCCCAAGTAACCACATCAAGCTCCTTCAGCTCGCCTGACGGCTCCAGGCGTGCTCGCAGTCGCGGCACCGGTTGCTCGGCTGGTCCGGCCCGAACGAGCGCCCGGCCAGCTCGATCTGGCGGGCGGCCGCGAGCTGCTCCATCGCGGGGTTCGACCGGCCGTAGAAGATCGGGATGACCGAGGTGGAGCCACACTGTGGACACCGTCGATGCCCGAGCTCGTCCAGCTGGGAGTCCCCGTCACTGACCACGGCGACCACCGGCTCGACGTCGCCGTCCTCCTCCGCACCGCCGAGCTCGTCGAACGGGCAGCCACAGCTCAGCAGCTGCCGCTGGCAGCGCGGGCATTGCTGCAGGTCGCAGCCGAGGTGGTGGAAGCCGCCGGGCTCGACCCCGCAGTCGCCGCACCGGCCGCCACCGGGCGCCGACGTACCGTCCCTGCCGTAAGGGGTCAGCGGGAACGGCGCGCCAGCCAGGTGCAGTGTCGAGACCACACACGACGGCGCGGTGAGCATCTCGCGGTCACAGTCCAGACAGATCGCCATGGCCAGAGATGATGCCGCTGACCTGGGACACGACCGAGCCCTTCCACAGGTGGACGCGCCGCTCGCGGGTCTGACCCGGGTTGTGGATGACAGGCACCCACCGGCGTACGGGACGATGGCGGCCTGATGTCCCCTTCCCGCCGCGCGTGGCTCGTCTGGTCGGTCGGCATCGCGGCCTACATCGTCGCGGTGCTGCAGCGGACATCCCTGGGCGTCGCCGGCCTGGAGGCGACCGACCGGTTCGAGACCTCGGCCAGCGTGCTGGCGAGCTTCACCGTCGTGCAGCTGGTCGTCTACGCCGGCCTGCAGGTGCCGGCCGGGCTGCTGCTCGACCGGTTCGGCCCACGCGCCCTGATCGCCACCGGCGCCGCCTTCATGGCCCTCGGCCAGGCGCTGCTCGCCGTCAGCCCGAACGTGCCGCTGGCCCTGGTCGGTCGGGTGCTCGTCGGCGCCGGCGACGCGGTGACG
>JAVEDA010000486.1 GCA_030841195.1 Actinomycetota bacterium
ACCTGGCGACCGAACACCTATCCGATCCGCGGAAATCAGGGGGCATTCCGCGGACATCAGGGGGCATTACGGGGCGAGCCGTTCGATCGTCCACCCCTGTTCGGTACGCCGGTAACGCAGCCGGTCGTGCAGCCGCCCGGCCCGGCCGGCCCAGAACTCCCAGGTCTGCGGCACCACCCGGTAACCGCCCCAGCCCGGCGGCGTCGGCACGTCGCCCGGGAAGCGGGCCGCCACCTCCGCCAGCGCCGCGTCCAGCGCAGCCCGCGACGGCACCACCGTCGACTGCTCGCTGGCCCACGCCCCCAGCTGCGCGTCCCGCGGCCGGCTGGCGAAGTAGACCTCGACCTCGTCGCGGCCGACCTCGACCACGGTGCCGACCACCCGCACCTGCCGCGACACCGCGTGCCACGGGAAGACCAGCGCTGCACGCGGGTTCACGGCCAGCTCGGCGGCCTTGGCGGAGCCCAGGTTGGTGAAGAACCTCAGCCCGCGCCCGTCGTACCCCTTGAGGAGCACGGTCCGGGCTGACGGCGCGCCGGCGGCGTCAGCTGTCGCGAGCACCATCGCGTTCGGCTCGGCAACCCCCGCCGCCGCTGCATCGGCGAACCAGCGGCCGAAGGCCACGACCGGGTCCGGCCCGAGGTCGCCGACGTCCACGCCGGCCCGCTCGTAGGCCCGTCGCATCGCCGCCGGGTCCGGACCGGCCGCACCATCCGCGTCAGGCTGCACGCGGGCCACTCTGGCACGCCCCGGGGCGACAGCGGCGCCCGCTTCGGGACACAATGCCGCCCATGACGACCGTCACCAGCGATCCCGACTTCAAGCCCGGCCTCGAGGGTGTGATCGCCTTCGAGACCGAGATCGCCGAGCCGGACAAGGAGGGTGGCTCGCTGCGCTACCGCGGCGTGGACATCGAGGACCTGGTCGGTGAGGTGTCCTACGGCAACGTGTGGGGCCTGCTGGTCGACAACGAGGTGAACCCCGGGCTGCCGCCGGCCGAGCCGTTCCCGCTGCCCGTGCACTCCGGCGACGTGCGGGTCGACGTGCAGAGTGCACTGGCGATGCTGGCCCCGGCGTGGGGCTTCCGCCAGCTGCTGGACATCGACGAGACCGAGACCCGCGACAACCTGGCCCGCGCGTCGGTGATGGCCCTGTCCTTCGTCGCGCAGTCCGCCCGCGGCATCGGGCTGCCGATGATCCCGCAGTCGGAGGTCGACAAGGCCGCCACCATCGTCGAGCGGTTCATGATCCGCTGGCGGGGCGACCCGGACCCGCGTCACGTCAAGGCGGTCGACGCCTACTGGACCTCCGCGGCCGAGCACGGCATGAACGCCTCGACCTTCACCGCCCGGGTGATCGCCTCGACCGGCGCCGACGTCGCGGCCTGTCTGTCCGGCGCTGTCGGCGCGATGTCCGGACCGCTGCACGGCGGCGCCCCCTCCCGGGTGCTGCACATGCTGGAGGCCGTCGAGCGCGAGGGGGACGCATCGTCGTACGTCAAGGGCGTCCTCGACCGCGGCGAGCGGCTGATGGGCTTCGGCCACCGGGTCTACCGGGCCGAGGACCCGCGGGCCCGGGTGCTGCGGCGGACCGCCCGCGAGCTCGGCGCGCCCCGCTACGAGGCCGCGGCCGCGCTGGAGAAGGCCGCCCTCGAGGAGCTGCGGGCCCGGCGGCCGGACCGGGTGCTCGAGACGAACGTGGAGTTCTGGGCTGCCGTGGTGCTCGACTTCGCCGAGGTGCCCCCGCACATGTTCACCCCGATGTTCACCTGCGCGCGCACCGCCGGCTGGTCGGCGCACATCCTGGAGCAGAAGCGGACCGGTCGCCTGATCAGGCCGTCCGCGCGGTACGTCGGGGAGGCTCCCCGCAAGCCTTCCGACGTGCGCGGCTGGGTCGACTGACCACCGGTCGAACGACCGGAACGCGCCACTGAACGGGTCACCTAGGCTTGCGGCGTGAGCGACATCGTGATCCCCGCCGACCTGCTGCCCCGCGACGGCAGGTTCGGCTCCGGCCCGTCCAAGGTGCGGCCCGAAGCGCTGGCCGCGCTGGCTGCGAGCGGAACGTCGTACCTGGGCACCTCGCACCGGCAGAAGACGGTCAAGGACGTCGTACGCCGGGTCCGGGCCGGCCTGTCCGAGCTCTTCGGGCTGCCCGACGGCTACGAGGTCGTCCTCGGCAACGGTGGCACGACCGCGTTCTGGGACATCGCGGTCCTGAACCTGGTCCGGGTGCGCTCGCAGCACCTGGTGTTCGGCGAGTTCTCCTCGAAGTTCGCGGCCGCGGCCGCGGCCGCCCCGTTCCTGACCGATCCCTCGGTGCTCCGCAGCGACCCCGGCACGCACCCGCTGGCGCAGGCCGAGGCGGGGGTGGACGTCTACGCGTTCACCCACAACGAGACGTCGACGGGTGTCGCGATGCCGCTGCGCCGGGTCGCCGGTGCGGACGACGACGCCCTGGTGCTCGTCGACGCGACCTCGGGTGCCGGCGGCCTGCCCGTCGACGTGGCGGAGACCGACGTCTACTACTTCGCTCCGCAGAAGTCGTTCGCCAGCGACGGCGGCCTGTGGCTGGCGTTGATGTCACCCGCCGCGATCGAGCGGGTCGCGGAGGTGCACCGGACGGGTCGCTGGGTGCCGGCGTTCAGCGACCTGCAGATCGCCATCGACAACTCCCGGCTGGACCAGACCTACAACACGCCGGCCCTGGCCACCCTCTTCCTGCTCGCCGACCAGCTCGACTGGTTCAACTCCCAGGGCGGGCTCGACTGGGCCACCACGCGCACGGCCGACTCCAGCAACCGGCTCTACACCTGGGCCGAGAAGTCGGACTTCGCGACGCCGTTCGTCACCGACCCGGGGCAGCGTTCCGCGGTGGTGGGCACCATCGACTTCGCCGACGACGTCGACGCCAGCGCGGTGGCCAAGGTGTTGCGCAGCAACGGGATCGTCGACACGGAGCCCTACCGCAAGCTCGGCCGCAACCAGCTGCGCATCGCGATGTTCCCCGCGGTTGACCCGGCCGACGTCGAGGCGCTGACGGCCTGCATCGACCACGTCGTGGGGGCCCTGGGCACCGACTCGGCGTGACCCGGCTGCAGCGGGACCGGCGCACCTGGCTGACCTACGCGCAGCTGGGCTGCTACGGCTGGTTCCTCTACGGGTTCGGCCCGTCGCTCACCCTGCTGCGCGACGAGCAGGGCTTCAGCCGGACGGTGGCCGGGCTGCACGGCACCGCGCTGGCGACCGGTGCGCTGTGCAGCGCGCTGATCGTGGCCCGGCTGGCGGTGCGCTACGGCCGGGTCCCGCTGATCTGGGCCGGGCTGACGATCCTGTGCGTCGGCCTGGTGATCCTGACCGCGTTCACCCCGCTGGCCGCCACCCTGACCGGCGCCTTCCTGTGCTCGTTCGGCGGCTCCTTCGTGGTGACCTGCAGCGCGACCGTGCTCTCCGCAGTGCACGGCGAGGGCGGACCGGCGGCGATCACCGAGGCCAACGCGGTGGCCGCGGGTGTCGGGGCGGTCGCGCCGCTCGCCGTGGGCGCGGCCGTGGTGCTCGGGTCCTGGCGCTCGGCCCTGCTGGTGCTGCTGCCCGTGATCGCACTGCTGGCGGTCGTCGGCCGGGGCACCCCGTCGCTGCGCGACCGCGGGGTGCGCGCGACCGGCGTACCGCCCGGCCGGCTGTCCCGGCGCTACTGGGTCAGCTGGGTCGTCGTGACGGCCGGGATCGCGGTGGAGTTCTGCCTGGCGCTGTGGTCGGCCGACATGCTGCGCCAGCGCACCGACCTGTCGCGGGCGGCAGCCTCGGCGTCGGTCACCGCGCTGGTTGCCGGCATGTTCATCGGCCGGGCGGCAGGCGGGTGGCTGGCGCTGCGCCACCCGGTGGACCGGTTGCTCTACGCCGCGCTGGCGCTGAACGCGGTCGGGTTCGCGGTGTTCTGGGGGTCGACGTCCGGGCCGGTCGCGGTCACCGGCCTGCTCCTGTGCGGGCTGGGCGTCGCCTTGTACTTCCCGCTCGGGCTGGCCCGGTCGATCGCGGCCTCCGACGGCCGGCCGGACCATGCCAGCGCGCGGGTCGGCATCGGCGCGGCGCTCGCCTCGGGGGCGGGACCGTTCGCCCTCGGCGCGCTGGCCGATGCCTACGGCATCCACACCGCGATGCTGATCGTGCCGGCGCTGCTCGTGGTCGCGGCGCTCGGGATCCGGCTCGGGCCGGTCATCCGCATCACGCCGTCAGCGCGAATTTCCGGTCCGGCACCGGCGAGCGGGTCGGCAGACTGAGCCTCGCTGCCAGCAGTGCCACGACCGCGCCGGCGAGCACGTCGAGGGTGAAGTGGTTCGCCGTCGCGATCACGACCACGACGGTCAGTGCGACGTGGGTGGCCGCGGCTGCGCGCAGCGACCGCCGGGTGGTCGCCGCCCAGACCTGCAGCAGCACCCAGGTCGCCCAACCGACGTGCAGCGACGGCATCGCCGCGTAGACGTCCGGCGACAGATGAGCCGAGTGCACGGCAACACCGGTGACGACCTGCGAGTCGACGAAGCCGGGCAGCAGCCGGGGCGGCGCGACCGGCAGCAACCAGAACACCAACAGGCCCAACACGTTGACACCGATCAGGGCGGTGCGTGCCGACCGGTAGATTGCGGGCCGCAGTGCGTAGAGCAGCACCAGCACCACGAGGGTCACGGTCAGGTGCATCACCTGGTAGTACCAGG
>JAVEDA010000507.1 GCA_030841195.1 Actinomycetota bacterium
GGTCACCGCACCGGTCTCGACGCCGAGGAAGTCGAAGATCGTGTCCAGGGTCTCCACCGGCGCCTCGCGCAGCTCCCGGTAGCGCAGCAGCAGCACCTGCTCGCGCGACACCACCTCGAACAGCCGCTGCAGCTGCTCGCCGTAGCGGCCGAGCTCGAGGTACCGCCAGAACTGAGCCCAGCCACGCGCCGCCCGACCGCTCTCCAGGTCGCAGGCCCGCAGGAAGTCGCCCTCCGGCTCGAGGCCGGCCGACCACAGATGGGTCCAGTTGGAGTGGGCCCGGTCGATCGGCTCGCGCAGCAACGCGATCATGCGAGCTCCCGGGACGGCCTCGACGATGCGCTGCTGGGCGGCGTGGTCGTGCAGGTAGAACGGAGTGGACTCGCCGCGCAGCGTGCCGGCCGGAGCCGCGTCGAAGAGCCGCTCGTAGTCGCCGCGGCGCCAGACGTACTCGCTGAAGGTCTTCGCGTCGCCGGGGCCACCGCCCGTCGGGGGCGGCCCATCGGTGAGGAAGTGCTTGGGCTCCTTGACCCGGGACATGAACAGCCGCGGGTGCCGGGCCAGCGCCACGTGCAGGGCCGTCGTGCCCGCCTTCGGGGCACCGATGACGAAGAAGTCAGGAAGGGGCATGAGCGTCCGTCGGGTGTCGGGCAGTCGCTAGACCGCGGGGACCAGAACCGTGCGCAGGTCGTGTGCTCCGTCCGGCCGGGTGACCTCGACGTAGAACCGGGTGCTTCCGTCGGGGAGGCTGACCGGGCTGACGTACCGCAAACCACCCAGCCCGTACGGCGAGACGCCGGCCGGTCCGGCATCGACCGCGATCAGGTGGCCGGGCTCGTCGATGGTGGCCAGGCCGGTCTGCTCCTCCCAGTTCTGCTCAGCGGTCGCGCGGCCGTCGTACCAGGCGACCGGACGAGGGCCGTCGAGGCGGACCGCCGCGACCCGCACGCCGCGGGCGTCCCACTCCCCCGGGCGCCCGGCCAGCGCGGTGCCGTGCCACGTCCAGTCGACGCCGTCGTCGCTGGTCGCGTGCTCGGTCGTCATCCGGTCGGTCTGGTCCGGGTCGTCCAGCGGGTGGCAGGACGCCCAGGCGTGCCAGCGGCCGTCGTGGTGGACCACGACGGGGTCCTTCACCGCGAGCCGGTCGCTGCCGGGCATCACGGTGCGCGGCTCTGCCGCGGCGAGGGCCTCCGGCGTCGACGCCTCCAACAGGTCCACCCGCCAGTGCTTGGTCCCCGGCGTGGCGACGCTCACGTAGAGGCGCCAGCGACCGTCCGCAGTGACGACCAGCGCGGGACGCTCGAGCGACTCGCCGCCGAACGTGTCCTTGCCGACGGTCGCCACGGTGCTGAACCGGACCCCGTCGGTGGAGCGGGCCAGGACGTTCGCGTAGCCGCGGCCCTGCCCGACCGGCCGGCGCAGGCGGTAGGCCAGGTAGACGGTGTCCCCCACCAGCAGCGCGCTGGGGCCCCCGGCCCAGGCGCCGGGTCCGTCCTGCTCCGGCGCCACGACGACCCGCGCGGTGGCGAGGTCGGCGAACGGCGCGTCGGCGGCGAGGAGCTCGGCGGGGTCGACCGTGGCGGCGGGCGGCATGGTGTCAGGGTATTCCATTGCAACTCACTCGACAAACAGGTGAAGGCTCCGAGTGTCAAGCCGCAGCCGCACCCGAGTGCTGGGCACACTGAACACCGAGGCAAGGCCCCGGCGGAAGGTGCCCGACCGCTCAGACCGGTCGACGGCCCGCCACCACGGTCGCGCCGAGCTCGGCGGACCTGGCCACCCGCGGGACCAGCCCGCCACGCTCGAACGCGTCGACGGCCTGGCCCACCTGGCCCGAGCTGGTCTCCACGAACAGGTGGCCACCGGGAGCCAGCCACCGCGCGGCCTGGGTGGTCACCCGGCGCAGGACCTCGAGCCCGTCCGGGCCGCCGTCCAACGCCAGCGGCGGCTCGTGCTCGCGGGCTTCCGGCGGCAGGGTGTCGATCGCCTCCGTGGGGACATACGGCACGTTGGCGACCACGACGTCGACCTGCCCCTGCAGCGTGGTCGGCAGCGGTGCGTACAGGTCTCCTGGGTAGACCTGGCCGCCGCCGGCTGCCGCGATGTTGCGGCGGGCGCAGCGCACAGCGGCCGGGTCGATGTCGACGGCGTGCAGCTCGATCCGGTCACCCGTCGCGAGCAGCGCGGCACCGATCGCGCCCGAGCCGCAGCACAGGTCAACGACGAGCGCACCCGGCGGCGCGACCGCTGCAGCCTCCCGGACCAGAAGCTCAGTACGCCGACGCGGCACGAAGACCCCGGGCTCGAGCAGGATCCGAAGGCCGGCGAACTCGGCCCACCCGAGCACCTGCTCGAGCGGGTGACCCGCGATCCGTCGGTCCACCATGGCGGCCAGCTCTGCGGGCGTGCCGGCGGCCTCGACGAGCAGCCCCGCCTCGTCCTCGGCGAACACGCAGCCTGCCGCCCGCAGACGGGCGACGATGCCGGCGAGCTCCGGCGGCTGCGAGGCGACGGTCATCACTGCACCGATCTTGCCGCACGCCCCTGGCGCGGGAGCCGGTCGCGGTACCGTCCGGAGGTGGACCAGCCAGTAGCCGTGCCTCCGCTGCCGGAGCTCCTCGGCGAAGCGGGGCATGCCTGGGACACCTCTCCGGCGATGATCACCATCACGTGGGGCCCCGACCACGTCCTGGCCTACCAGAACGCCACGTCCGCGCGGGTGCTCGGAGCCCGCGAGCTGGGCCTGCCTCTCGACGTCGCGTTCGCCGAGCTGGGCCAGGGCTCGCTGCTGGCACTCGACCGCGTCCTGCAGACCGGCGAGCTGCTGGAGATGCGACACCGGGAGGTCAGGATCCTCGACGTGCATGGCGCCCCGCTGATCCTGCATTACGTCGTGGCGCCACTCGGCTCGGGGCCGCCGCACCTGGGCGTCGTCATGACCGCGGTGGACGTCACCTCCGAGGCCCGGGCCGAGCAGTCCGTCGTCCGAGCGACGCTGGTCACCGAGATCACCGAGCGGATGAATGCCAGCATCGACCCCGACACCGCGCTGCAGGCGCTGGCCGACCGGCTCGTGCCCGCCGTCGCGGACCTCGCCGGGGTCTACGTCATCTCGGCCACGCCGCCCGAGGGTGGGCCGCCGCCTCCCGCGCAGGCTGTCGCCTTCGCTCTCGGTGCGGACCTGCTCGCCACGGCCGGACCGCCGCCGCCGCCTTCGCCTCGAGAAGGCCCCTCTCCGTGGGACGCCGCGCTGGCCGCCGGACGCACCGTCCTCATCGATGTCGCCGACCTCCCCGAGGAGAGGACCGACCCCGCCAGCTCGGTCTGGCTCGAGGCTGCGGCAGCCCACAGCATCGCCGTCGTACCGCTGGTCATCGCCGGCGAGCTGGCCGGCGCCTTGCTTCTGCTCGCGATCGGGTCCCGCCCGCGCTACCTGCCGTCGGACGTGGCCTTCCTGGAGGACGTGACTGCTCGCGCCGGCGCGGCGGTGGCGCACCTGCGCAGCTATCAGCAGCAGCACCAGATCGCCCTGAACCTGCAGCGAGCCCTGCTGCCGAGCACGCCGCCGTCCCTGCCGGGCTTCGACGTGGCCGCCCGGTACGTCGCCGGCAGCAGCGACGTCGAGGTCGGCGGCGACTGGTGGGACGTCCATCACCTCGGCGACGGACGGATCGGCATCGGGGTGGGTGACGTCTCCGGCCGCGGCGTGCCTGCCGCTGTCCTGATGGGCCAGGCCCGGTCAGGAATGCGAGCGGCGGCACATGCCGACTTGGGGCCAGCGCAGATCCTCACCGTCCTCGACGCGCAGGTGGAAGAACTGGTCCACGTCGGCACCGACCCACACGAACAGATGCCACCGAAGTTCGCCACTGCCGCCTACGCCATCTTCGAGCCGGCCGACGGCGGACACCTCCGGATCGCCAACGCCGGCCACCCCCCGCTGCTGCTCCGCTACCCGACCGGCGAGGTCGTCCAGGCCGATGCCCCGCCGGGCGCACCGCTGGGGCTCGGGCTCGGCGACTACACGGAGATCACGCTGCCGTTCCCGCCAGGCAGCATGCTGCTCGCGTATACCGACGGGCTGGCCGAGTCGCGCACCCTGCCGCTGGACACCGGCATCGCCCAGCTCGCCGAGGACCTCGCAGCCTTCGACCCGGACGAGGACCTGGACGGCCTGGCCGACAGGATGCTGGCGCACGCGGACAGCATCGACGACACCGCCCTCGTCCTCCTGCGGTCCCTGCAACGCTGACCCGTCAGCTGGTCGATACGCGACCGGGTGTCATCTGGTTGAGCCGACGAGGGCAGCGGCTCTCACGTTGTCGCGTAGACGCCTGGCCTGGGTTGCGGCGCGGCGGAACTCGTTGGCTTCGGCGATGGCTCGGAGGTAGCGGATCTGGTCGTCGATGTTCGCGCCGGCTGCCGGATCGAGGTCGAGCCGGTCGCGGATCCAGCCGATCGTCGTCACGTCGCCGTGGACGGCTCCGGCTCGGCGTGCGCGCGCGTCGAGGGCGAGCTGTCGGCTCCACAGGACCAACCTCGCCTTGTTGACCGTGCTGGGCGATCGGTGCTGAAGCTCGAGGTCAAGCACGGCGTCCATCACGTGCAGCGCGCTCTGCGCCACCGATCGCTGCCGCCTTTGATCCACGGCGGTCGCGAGCGAGGCGAGGGCCACTTGCAGGTGGGAGGCGAGCCGATCGGGCGCTCCACCGGCCTGGTAGGCCAGCCACGCAGCGATGGCCCGGTCCAGGCTGGCCGCTGCCGACGTCCATCGCTTCGACCTGGCTGCGGCGACAACGTCGCGGGTTCGGTCAAGCAGCGTCTTCAACGCGTCGGGCACCGGGCCCGGGCGGGCGTCGGCGGGGACCGAGAGGGCGTTGGCCTCGAAGTCATGGCCGCCGCCGGAGAAGAACTCGCCGTAACCGGGCGCGAACACCTTTGCCTCGAGCGCCTTCTCGTCCTGGTGCAGCTCCTGGCCGACCATCGCGCCGCCGACCGGTCCGGTCGGCCCGGCTACGGTCACCCCGACCCGTTTCACGGTGACCTGCTCGAACGCGATGCCGGGGATGTTCTCGGTGCGGTAGACGTTGCCCACCGTGGGGTGGCCGGGCATGATCATCGCCGGCGGACCGTCCAGGCCGACCCGCCAGGTCCCTTCGGTGCTCTCCGCCATCCCGTGCTGGTAGTCCACCACGTCCTCACCGAGGTACCAGACGGACCCGTCGTCCGCCTGGGCGTACAGGTCGACCGCCAGCTCGGTGATGCGGCCGTTCAGGAAGGCGCAGAACTGCGACTGCAGCGCCTCGATCCGGCGGCCGTGCCAGGTCACGACCTTGGTCTCCGGCAACAAGGTGGTCTCGATCTTGAGCGGCTCTCCCGCGACCTCACCGAGGATGACCGCATTCAGCGCGGCGATAGGGAACAACGCGTTCGTGACCCCGGTCGAGTTGCTGAACGGCGGCAGCAGGAGATCGATCCGGGCACTGTCCGGGGCCAGCCGCTGCCGGGTGACCCGGTTGAGCGTGCTCAGGTCGGGCTGCGGGATCGGCAGCAGGTCAGCGGACGCACTGACGCTCGCTCGGAGACGGTTGCCGGCGGCGGCCGGGTGCGTCGAGACACTGCCTCCGCACCCACTCAGCCCGAACGCGACGACGACCCCGGCTGCAAGTACCCGTGTGCGTCCCTGGACGTGCATTTCTCAGCCGTCCCCTGACGGGTCGCCGTCTCCCTCGACGACAACTACCTGATAGGTCTGATCGAGACGTACGTCGACGGTCGTGCCGTCGGGCTTGGTCACCTCGACCTCCCAGGTGGCGCCGTTCTCGGAGTCGCGCTCGACCGAGTTCGCCGTTCCACCATCGGTCGCCGCCAGGGCGGCGGCGGTCGCGCGTGCGGTCTGTGAACCGGTGACGGACTGGCCGCCGTCGTCGTTCGACGCGACCGCGGCAGCGGCGCCGGCCAGGCCCACGACAACGGTTATCCCGGTGGCGGCGGCACCTACAACGAGCTTCCTCTTCATGACTGGTCCCTCTGTCGACGGCATCTCCGGGTGGGACTCCTGCCGCCATCGTGGCCCTGCCTACCTGAAGCGGCGCTGAACGCGCGACCCGCAGCCGGGCTCGAGGCCGGTCTGGGTCAGCTGCTGCTGGTGAAGGCGGCGTCGAAGGCGGCGATCGGAGGGTCGAAGGCGAGCCGCCGGACGAACTCGAGCGCCTCGGGCGCACCGACCAGGCGGTCCATGCCGGCGTCCTCCCACTCGACCGAGATCGGGCCGGCATAGCCGATGGTGTTGAGCATCCGGAAGCACGCCTCCCACGGGACGTCGCCGTGCCCGGTGGAGACGAAGTCCCAGCCGCGGCGCGGGTCGGCCCAGGGTAGGTGCGAGCCCATCCGGCCGTTGCGGCCATTGCCGACCTGCTTCTTCGCGTCCTTGCAGTCGACGTGGTAGATCCGATCCTTGAAATCCCAGAGGAAGCCGACCGGGTCGAGGTCCTGCCAGACGAAGTGGCTCGGGTCCCAGTTCAGGCCGAACGCCGGCCGGTGGCCGATCGCCTCCATCGCCCGGTGCGTCGTCCAGTAGTCGTAGGCGATCTCGCTCGGATGGACCTCGTGGGCGAACCGCACCCCCTCCTCGTCGAAGACGTCCAGGATCGGGTTCCAGCGGTCGGCGAAGTCCTGGTAACCGTCGGCAATCATCGACTCCGGCACCGGGGGGAACATCGCGACGGTCTTCCAGATCTTGGAGCCGGTGAAGCCGATGACCGTGTCGACGCCGAGCCGCTTGGCCGCCCGGGCGGTGGTCTTCAGCTCGTCGGCTGCTCGCTGACGGACCCCCTCGGCGTCGCCGTCGCCCCAGACCCGGTCGGACAGGATGCCGCGGTGGCGCTCGTCGATCGGGTCGTCGCAGACTGCCTGGCCGGCGAGGTGGTTGGAGATCGCGAAGACCTTGAGGTCGTGCTTGGCCAGCAGGTCGAGCTTGGCGCGGACGTAGTCGTCGTCCTCGGCTGCAGCGACGACGTCAAGATGGTCGCCCCAACAGGCGATCTCCAGCCCGTCGTACCCCCACTCCGACGCGAGTCGGCACATCTCGGTGAAGGGCAGGTCGGCCCACTGCCCGGTGAACAGGGTGATCGGTCGGCTCATGTCGCAATGCTCCTACTCGCTAAGGGTGGTGGGGGCGCCCTATGCGGGAGAGCGCCCCCACCGGTCTTGGGCGGCTGGTCGCCGGCGACCTGCTCCCAGCCGCTGCCGCGCTCCGCCGACCTCTCCACGGCTGCGAGCACCCGCTGGACCTGCAGGCCGTCGGCGAACGACGGCGACGGCGCCGCACCGGTGCCGATGGCAGTGACCAGGTCGACCACCTCGTGGGTGAACGTGTGCTCGTACCCCAGCCCGTGCCCAGGTGGCCACCAGGCGTGGGCATAGGGGTGGGTGGGTTCGGTGACGAGAATTCTGCGGAAGCCCGCAGTCTCGGCGTCCTCGGTGTGGTCGTGGAACTGCAGCTCGTTCATCGCCTCGAAGTCGAACGCGAGGCTGCCGTCGGAGCCGTTGACCTCTAGCCGAAGCGCGTTCTTCCGGCCGCTGGCGAACCTGGTGGCCTCGAACGAGCCCAGCGCCCCGGAGTCGAAGCGGGCTACGAACAACGCCGCGTCGTCCACGGTCACCGCGCCGGTGCCTGCCCCGCCTGACGCGGCCAGCCCGGCCGAGGCCGCCGGCAGCGGTCGCTCCCGCACGAACGTCTCGGTCAGGCCGCTGACTCCGCTGATGGTCGACCCGGACACGAACTGGGCGAGGTCGATGATGTGCGCACCGATGTCCCCGAGGGCGCCGGACCCGGCCCGCTCCTTCTGCAGGCGCCAGACCAGCGGGAACGACGGATCGACGATCCAGTCCTGCAGGTACTGGGCCCGGACGTGGCGAACGGTGCCGAGCCGGCCCTCCTGCACGAACCGGCGGGCCAGGCTGATCGCTGGCACCCGCCGGTAGTTGAAGCCCACCATCGACCGGACGCCATGGGCCTCCGCGGCAGCTGCGGCGGCGACCATCGCCTCCGCCTCCTCGACCGTGTTGGCGAGCGGCTTCTCGCACAGGACGTGCTTGCCGGCCTCGAGCGCGGCGATCGCGATCTCGGCGTGGGTGTCGCCCGGCGTGCAGATGTCGACCACCGCGACGTCGTCCCGGTCGACGAGCCGGCGCCAGTCGGTCTCGGTCGACGCCCACCCCATCTTGCGCGCGGCCGCTTCGACGCCGGACGCGTCCCTGCCGGCGAGGGCGGTCAGGGTCGGGGCGCACGGCAGGTCGAAGAACCGACCTGCCGTGCG
>JAVEDA010000518.1 GCA_030841195.1 Actinomycetota bacterium
GCCTGGCCGCTGGACGACGGGTGGCGCGACCGGGTGGCCCTGCACCAGCTGCACCCGCTGCTGGTGCACGCCGCCCTGTTCGGCGGCGGCTACGGCCGGCAGGCGGTGTCGGCGGCGGCCGCCTACGCATGATCTCCCGGAGGGGGTTGCGCACCCGCGGCCCCCGGCTCGACAGTGGTCGTCGGAGAGGGGCCGGACGGTGGCTGCTGGTGCGGCGGGGAGCAAGGTCGCGGTGGCGCGCCCGGCCGGTCTCTTGGTGCTCCTGCTCGGTGCCGCGGTCGCGGCGGCCACCGGCGCGTACGCCGGCCTGCACGAGCCCGCCGGCCGGCCGCTGACGACCTTCGGCTTCTCCGGCGTGCTGCAGATGAAGGCGTGGCTCACGTCAGGCGCCGCCGTGCTGCTGCTGGTGCAGCTCACGACCGCGCTGTGGATGTGGGGGCGGCTGCCGGGCGCCGGTCGAGCGCCGGCCTGGGCGAGCCCGCTGCACCGCTGGTCCGGCACCGTCGCGTTCGTGCTCACCCTCCCGGTCGCGTTCCACTGCATCTGGTCCTTGGGCTTCACCACGGACAGCACCCGGGTGCTGGTGCACGGGCTGGCCGGCTGCCTGTTCTACGGCGCCTACGCGGCCAAGATGCTCGGCCTGCGGGTGCGCGGTCTGCCGGGCTGGGGGCTGCCCGTTCTCGGCGGCACGGTCCTCTCGTCGCTGGTGCTGATCTGGCTCACGTCCGCGCTGTGGTTCTTCACCCGCTCCGGCGTCCCCCTGACCTGAAGGAGACGCACTCGTGTCGGCACCGGATCGGCGCTCCGTGCTCCGCGGAACCGCCGTGGTCGCCGTCGGCGGCGTGGCGGGCTTCGTGGTGGCGCGCAACAGCGCCGCCGCGAAGGAGCTCGCCGCCGGCGCCGCCGCGAACGCCTACGGGGCGGCCCCACCAGCAGCCGCGGACGACTCAGTGGCCCAGCTGACCGACGTACCGTCCGGCGGTGGCCTGGTCGTGGGCGACGTGGTGATCACCCGGGACGGCGACACCGTGCATGCGTTCTCGGCGACCTGCACGCACCAGGGCTGCATCGTCTCGGACGTGACCGACGGCGAGATCCACTGCCCCTGCCACGGCAGCGCCTTCGACGCCGCCACCGGCGCGGTGGTGACCGGCCCCGCCACCCGGCCGCTGCCCGTCATCGGTGTCGAAGTGCGTGAAGGCGCGGTCTTCCGTACGGCGGGTGGCTGACGACATGCGCTGGCACTCGGGCCCGACCCTGGTGTGGCTGGTCGCCCTCGGCTTCGCCCTCGGTGCGCTGATCGCGCTGTCGTAGCCGACCGTCAGGTCTGCAGCACGGGGCGCAGCGCGTCCAGCACGGCCGGGTCCTCGATGGTCGAGGGCACCGGCTCGTCGACACCGTCCGCGATGGCGCGCAGCGACCGCCGGAGGATCTTCCCGGATCGTGTCTTAGGCAGCCCGGCGACGACGTCGACCTGCCGGAACGACGCGACCGCCCCGATCTCGTCGCGCACGCGTTGGACGAGCTCGGCCCGGAGCGAGTCCGGGTCGACGTCGACCCCGGCCTTGAGAACCACGAGACCGCGCGGGACCTGACCCTTCAGCTCGTCGTGCACGCCGATCACGGCGCACTCGGCCACCGCGGGATGGCCGGCGATCACCGCCTCCATCGATCCGGTGGAGAGCCGGTGCCCGGCGACGTTGATGACGTCGTCGGTGCGCCCCATCACGAACAGGTAGCCGTCCTCGTCGACGTACCCGCCGTCCCCGGTCAGGTAGTAGCCGTCGAAGGCCGCGAGGTAGGACGCGACGAAACGCTCGTCGTCCCCCCACAGCGTCGGCAGGGTCCCCGGGGGCAGCGGCAGCTTGATGCAGATCGCTCCCTCGGTGCCGCGCGGCACCTCGGCGCCGGACGGGTCGAGCACCCGCACGTCGTACCCCGGCACGGGAACCGTGGGCGAGCCCGGCTTGATCGCCATCGGCTCGAGCCCGCGCAGGTTGGCCGCGATCGGCCAGCCGGTCTCGGTCTGCCACCAGTGGTCGATGACAGGGACCCCGAGGCGCTCGGTGGCCCACTCCCAGGTGTCCGGGTCGAGCCGCTCGCCGGCCAGGAACAGCGTCCGCAGGCTCGAGACGTCGTACGCCGACAGGAGCCGGCCGGTCGGGTCCTCCTTCTTGACCGCCCGGAAGGCGGTCGGTGCCGTGAACATCGCCTGCACGGCGTACTCGGAGATGACCCGCCAGAACGCGCCGGCGTCCGGGGTACCGACCGGCTTCCCCTCGTAGAGCACCGTGGTCGCCCCGACGAGCAGCGGCGCGTAGACGATGTAGGAGTGACCGACGACCCAGCCGACGTCGGACGCGGTCCACCAGACGTCGCCCGGGCCGACGTCGTAGATGTTGGCCATCGACCAGGTGAGCGCGACCGCGTGGCCGCCGTTGTCGCGCACCACGCCCTTGGGCTTCGCGGTCGTCCCCGACGTGTACAGGATGTACAGCGGGTCGGTCGCCGACACGGTGACGCACTCCGCCGGCTCGGCTGCAGCGGTGAGGTCATGCCAGTCGAGGTCGCGCGGTGCCGTCATCGCCGCAACCGCCTGTGGACGTTGCAGGACCACGACGTGGTCCGGCTGGTGCGACGACAGTGACAACGCCCGGTCGACCAGCGGCTTGTACTCGACCACCCGCGCGACCTCGATCCCGCAGGACGCGGTCACCAGCACCCGGGGCCGAGCGTCCTCCACCCGCGCCGCGAGCTCGCTGGCGGCGAACCCGCCGAACACCACCGAGTGCACCGCGCCGAGCCGAGCGCAGGCCAGCATCGCCACGACGGCTTCCGGCACCATCGGGAGGTAGATGACGACCCGGTCGCCCTTGCCCACGCCGAGGGACGACAGCGCGCCGGCGAAGGTCGCCACCTCGGCGAGCAGCTCGGCATAGGTGTAGGTGCGCTTGCTGCCCGTGACCGGGCTGTCATAGACCAGCGCGTTCCGGTCGCCGTGACCCGCTGCCACGTGGCGGTCGAGGGCGTTCTCGCAGGTGTTCAGCTCGCCGTCGGGGAACCATCGGTAGAACGGCGCGCGTGAGTCGTCGAGCACCCGGGTCGGCGTGCGGCGCCAGAGCACCGCCGTCGCGGCGTCGGCCCAGAAGGCCTCGGGGTCCTCGATGCTGCGGGTGTAGGTCGCCTGGTAGTCGCCCATGCAGGCATCCTCGTCCGCCCCGGGTGGACACGCCAGGCCCGCTCAGTCCGCGGGTCGCGCCTCCTGCTGCTCCGGGGCGGTGCCCTCCCGGCGTACCAGCAGGAGGTGCTCGACGACCCGGTCCATCGCGTCGTCCACCGCGTCCTCGCGGTAGCCGCCGCGGCGAGGCCGGAACGGAACGTGCCGGACGTCCTCGACCGAGACCGCGTCGGTGCCGTCGAGCGCGCCGACGACCCGGTCGACGAAGTCGTCGACGTCGTCGACCTGGTAGCCGCGGCGCAGGGTGAACGCGCGCGGGAAGCGCTTCATGTACGGACCGGTCAGCTCGGCCTTGAGGAAATCCGCCTCCCCCGCGGGGTCGGCCCGGCCACGACGCCCTGCCTGCCGACCCTGCGCGACGAGGACCCGCTCCTCGAGCGCGTCAAGGTACTCGTCCACCTCGACCACGGCGTAGCCGCCGCGGACCAGCTCGAACCCGGCCTGCCGCACCTCCGACGCCGTCGGCGGCGGGAACACGCCGCCCAGGGAGACCTCGACGTGGTCGAGGAACGCGTCGACCTGCCGGCAGTGGTAGCCCTTGTGCAGGCGACCCACCCGGGTGAACCGCCGGTGGCTCATGCGGTCACCGCGGCCAGCTGACCGCAGGCTCCGTCGATCTCCCGGCCGCGGGTGTCCCGCACGGTGGTGGGGATGCCGTGCGCCCGCAGCCGCTCGACGAAGGTGCGCTCGACCCGCGGGTCGCTGGCCGTCCACTTCGACCCCGGGGTGGGGTTGAGCGGGATCGGGTTGACGTGCACCCAGCCGCGGCCCCGCCGGTTGAGCTCGGTGCCCAGCATGTCGGCGCGCCAGGCCTGGTCGTTGATGTCGCGGATCA
Organism: Actinomycetota bacterium; assembly: GCA_030841195.1. GTDB lineage: Bacteria > Actinomycetota > Actinomycetes > JACCUZ01 > JACCUZ01 > JAVEDA01. The sequence continues at coordinate 4,074 of JAVEDA010000518.1, forward strand.
GCGCGTACTCGATGCTGATCCGGCGCCCGGTGACCTCGAAGTAGTGCCGCGCCTCGTCCAGCACCTCCGCCACTCGCCACCTGGTGTTGATCGGCACCAGCGTGTCCCGCAGCTCGTCGTCGGGTGCGTGCAAGGACACGGCGAGAGTGACCGGGAGGCCCTCGGCAGCGAACTTGCGCATCGCGGGGACCAGGCCGACGGTGCTCATCGTGAGGTTGCGGGCCGACAGCCCGAGGCCGTCGGGCTGCGGTGCGACCAGGGTGCGCACGGCCTGCACCGCCGACCGGTAGTTCGCCAGCGCCTCGCCCATGCCCATGAACACCACGTTGGAGATCCGCTGCTGGTGGTCCGGGCCGCCGCTGAACTCGCCGCGACGCAGCATCCGGGCGCCGGCGACGACCTGGTCGACGATCTCCCCGGCCGACATGTTGCGGGTGAGACCGGCCTGCCCGGTGGCGCAGAACGGGCAGTTCATGCCGCACCCCGCCTGCGAGGAGACGCACATGGTCACCCGGCCCGGGTAGCGCATCAGGACGCTCTCGACGGTCGCACCGTCGAACAGCCGCCAGACGGTCTTGCGGGTCGCGCCGTCGTCACAGTCGAGGTGCCGGACGGCGGTGAGCAGCTGCGGCAGCATGGCCTCGACTAGTCGGCCGCGGGTGGCCTTGGGGAGGTCGGTCATCTGCTCCTGGTCGTCGGCCAGGTGCTCGAAGTAGTGCGTCGCGAGCTGGGCGGCCCGGAACGGCTTCTCACCCAGCTCGCCGGCAAGCGCGCGACGGTCTGCCGGGGCGAGGTCGGCCAGGTGCCGCGGCGGCTTGGCGCGGCGGGGAGCGGTGAAGGTCAGCTCGCCGGGGACGGGGACAGGCCCTCGGGATGTCATTGCCGGTCCTCAGGCCGACACGGCCGGCACGAGCCAGCTCAGCAGGAGGAACGTGACCGGGGCGGCGGGCAGTAGCGAGTCGAGCCGGTCCATGATGCCGCCGTGGCCGGGCAGCAGGCTGCCCATGTCCTTGATGCCCAGGTCGCGCTTGATCATCGACTCCCCGAGGTCGCCGAGGGTGGCGGTCACCATCACGGCCAGCCCGCAGACGACGCCCTGCCAGGCCTCGCCGTCCAGCAGCGTCGGGAGCAGCACTGCGCCACCGGCTGCGCAGAACAGTGCTGACCCGGCGAAGCCCTCCCAGGACTTCTTCGGGCTGACGGTCGGCGCCATCGGGTGCTTGCCGAACAGCACGCCGGCGACGTAGCCGCCCACGTCGCTGAGCACCGTGAGCACGATGAACACCACGACCCGGTTCGGGCCGTCGTCCGGCCGGAGCAGCAGCACCGCGAAGCCGGCGAGGAACGGCAGGTAGAGCGCCGCGAACGTGGCCGCGGTGACGTCCCGGACGTAGCCCTTGGGGTTCTCCGGCGACCGCCACAGCATCATGGCGAACACGGTCAGCGCCAGCGCGACGACCATGGCCTCGCTGCCACCGGCGTACGCGGAGACGATGATGGCCGCCGCCCCTACTGCCAGCGGGACCACGGGCACCCGGATCCGGCCGGAGCCGAACGCGTTGGTCAGCTCCCAGGCAGCAAGCACGATAGCCACGACCACGACGCCGACGAACGCGGGCTTCCACACGTACAGCGACAGCAGGACCACCGCGCCGAGCGCGAGCCCGACGCCGATCGCCGCGGGCAGGTTGCGGCCCGCGCGGGTGCGTCGTTCCGGCGGCGGCACCGCCTGCATCGGGACGGGCTCGAGCGGGGAGCTGCCGTCCTCCTGTTCGGTGGTCATGGGGTGATCCGGGAGCCGAGCCTCAGACCTCGAGGAGCTCGGCCTCCTTGTGCTTGAGCAGCTCGTCGATGGCCGCGACGTTCTTCTGGGTGACCTTCTCGAGCTCCTTCTCGGCCCGGGTCACGTCGTCCTCGCCGACCTCGCCGTCCTTGGCCAGCCGGTCCAGCTCGTCCTTGGCGTGCCGGCGCACGGCGCGGATCGAGATCCGGGCGTCCTCGGCCTTCCGGTGGGCGATCTTGATGAAGTCCTTGCGCCGCTCCTCGGTGAGCTGCGGGAACGACACCCGGATGATCACGCCGTCGTTGGTCGGGTTCACGCCGAGGTCGGAGTCCCGGATGGCCTTCTCGATCGCGGGCATCGCGGTCTTGTCGAACGGCGTCAGCGTGAGCATCCGGGCGTCGACGACGTGGAACGACGCGACCTGGTTCACCGGCGTCGGTGCGCCGTAGTAGTCGACCAGGATCTTGTTGAACATCGAGGGGTTGGCCCGGCCGGTGCGGATGGAGGTGAAGTCGTCCCGCGCGACGGAGACGGCCTTCTCCATCTTCTCCTCGGCCTCGAAGAGCGTCTCGTCGATCACGTCGTCTCCTGCAGGGTTGTCGTAGTCGGGCGGCGGGCGGACATCACGCGTCCGGCCCGATGACGGTACCGATCTTCTCGCCGTGGACCGCGCGGGCGATGTTTCCCTCGGCCGTCATGTTGAAGACGACGATCGGCAGCCGGTTGTCCCGGCAGAGGCTGATGGCGGTGGCGTCGGCGACCTTCAGCCCGCGGCTGAGGAACTCGTCGTAGGACAGGCGGTCGTAGCGCACGGCGTCCGGGTGCTTGGCCGGGTCCGCGTCGTAGACGCCGTCGACGCCCTTCTTGCCCATCAGGATGACCTGGGCGCCGATCTCGAGGGCCCGCTGGGCGGCCACGGTGTCGGTGGAGAAGTAGGGCATGCCGGCGCCAGCACCGAAGATGACGACCCGGCCCTTCTCGAGGTGCCGGATCGCCTTGCGCGGGATGTAGGGCTCGGCGACCTGTCCCATCGCGATCGCCGTCTGGACCCGCGTCTCGACGCCCTGCTTCTCCAGGAAGTCCTGCAGCGCCAGGCAGTTCATGACCGTGCCCAGCATGCCCATGTAGTCGGCCCGGGCCCGGTCCATGCCTCGCTGCGAGAGCTCGGCGCCGCGGAAGAAGTTGCCGCCGCCGACGACGATCGCGACCTGGACGCCGGTGCGCACCACGTCCGCGATCTGCCGCGCGATGGTGGCCACGACGTCCGGGTCGACTCCCAGCTTGCCGCCGCCGAACACCTCGCCGGACAGCTTGAGGACGACCCGCTGGTAGGGCCCGTCGCCCTGGACGCCGGAGGCCGCGACCCCGCTGGTCTCCGCACTGGATCCCTGCACGATCACGGCCTCCTCGTCGATGGACTTCTCAGTTTCTCCCCGGCAGTCTGCCAGCCGAAGCTCAGCTGCCGCCGACCTCGAACCGGGAGAAGCCCTTCACGGTCACACCGGCCGCGTCGAGCACTGCCTTGACGGACTTCTTGCTGTCCAGCACCGACGGCTGCTCGAGCAGCGCCACGTCCTTGAAGAAGCCGTTGACCCGGCCCTCCACGATCTTGGGCAGCGCCTGCTCCGGCTTGCCCTCCTCGCGGGCGGTGGCCTCGGCGATCCGGCGCTCGTTCTCGACCACGTCGGCCGGGACCTCGTCCCGGGAGACGTACTGCGGGCGCATGGCCGCGACCTGCATGGCCGCGGCCCGGGCCGCCTCGAGGTCCTGGCCCTCGAACTCGACCAGGACGCCCACCTGGGCGGGCAGGTCGGAGGACCGGCGGTGCATGTATGAAGCCACCTGACGTCCCTCGGCGCCGAGCACGACCACCGCGGTGAGCTCGAGCTTCTCCCCGATGACCGCAGCCACCGAGTCGATGTTCTCGGCCACGGTGCGTCCGTCGGCCAGCGTCTCGGCCAGCAGCGCGGTCACGTCGCCGGTGCCCGTCTTCGCAGCGTGCGCCACGATGTCGGCGGCCAGCTGCTGGAACTGCTCGTTCTTCGCCACGAAGTCGGTCTCGCAGTTCAGCTGGATCATGGCGCCGTCGGCGGCGGCGACGAGACCGTTGGTCGCGCTGCGCTCGGCGCCGCGCTCCTTGACCTTGGTCTCACCCTTGATGCGGAGCAGCTCGGCGGCCTTGTCCTGGTCGCCGTCAGCCTCCTGCAGCGCCCTCTTGGCAGCCATCATCCCGGCGCCGGTGGCGTCGCGGAGCTGCTTGACCTCAGCGGCGGTGATGTTCGCCATGACTTCTCGCGTCTCGCTCTCTTGTCCGTGGTGGTCGGGCCGGTCACGCCGCCGGACCGGCCCGCATGGGCCGGCCGGGCGGCCGCGACTCAGGCCTGGGAGGTGCTCTCGGGGTCGGCGGCCGGGGCGGCGTCGGGGGCCTCCGCGGCGGGGGCCTCCGCTGCCGGGACCTCTGCTGCCGGGACCTCGGCTGCCGGTGCCTCAGCAGCAGGTGCCTCAGCAGCAGGCGCCTCAGCAGCAGGTGCCTCAGCAGCAGGCGCCTCGGGAGCTGCCGACTCGGTGGCTGGTGCCTCCGCCGCTGCCTGGCCCTGCAGGATCTCCTGCTCCCAGGCGGCCAGCGGCTCGTCGGTGGCCAGCTCGGCCGGCTTCTCGTCGCCGTCGACCTGGGTGCGCACCCGGGCCATCAGGCCCTCGGCCACGGCGTCCGCGATCACCCGGGTGAGCAGGGTGACGGAGCGGATCGCGTCGTCGTTGCCCGGGATCTTGTAGTCGACCTCGTCCGGGTCGCAGTTGGTGTCCAGGATCGCGACGACCGGGATGTGCAGCTTATGTGCCTCGCCGACGGCGATGTGCTCCTTCTTGGTGTCGATGATCCACACCGCGCTGGGGACCCGCGACATGTCGCGGATGCCGCCCAGGGTCTTGGTGAGCTTGTCCTTCTCGCGGCGCAGGACGAGCAGCTCCTTCTTCGTCATGCCCGAGCCGGGCACGTCGTCGAAGTCGAGCTGCTCGAGCTCCTTGAGGCGCTGCAGCCGGCCGTGGACGGTCTGGAAGTTGGTGAGCATGCCGCCCAGCCAACGCTGGTTGACGTAGGGCATGCCGACCCGCGTCGCCTGCTCGGCGATGGCCTCCTGGGCCTGCTTCTTGGTGCCGATGAACATCACCGAGCCGCCGTGGGCGACGGTCTCCTTGACGAACTCGTAGGCGCGGTCGATGTACGACAGCGACTGCTGGAGGTCGATGATGTAGATGCCGTTGCGCTCGGTGAAGATGAACCGCTTCATCTTCGGGTTCCAGCGCCGGGTCTGGTGGCCGAAGTGCACGCCGCTCTCGAGCAGCTGCTTCATGGAGACGACCTGGTTGGTGGCAGTGGTTGCCATCAGGCTTGCCCTTCTCGCGCCGCGGCCCGCGTGCGGGCGGCCTGCGCCTGTCGGTTCGTCGCGGTCGGCCGGGTGGCCGTCCACGTCCTGACCCCCGCGAGCGCGCTCGCCGCTGTGAGGCGGACCGTGAGCGAGCCCCCGCCCAGGTGGGCGGTGTGCGGGCGTGCGAAGTCGACCCGTTCGAGACGGATCGCTGATCAGAGTGTACGCCGGGGCGCTGGCCAGCCCGAAATCGCGGCCGTCGTCCCCAGCCGGGACGCCTCGCCCGGCCGTCCACAACCTGCCAGCCTGGGCGGCCCGCTGGCCGGGTGGGCGACAGGCTCGACCCATGGACCTCCGCCGCCGCCGTGCGCTCTGGCTGCTCGGCGCCCTCGCCTTGCTCACGGCCGGTCCCCTCCTGGCTGCGGGGCCGGCAGTGGGTGCAGCCGGCTGGCGCTGGCCGCTGGACCCACCGGTCGCCGTGGTCGCGGGGTTCGCAGCGCCCGCGGGGCCGTTCGCGTCCGGGCACCGCGGCGTCGACCTCGGTGGCCGGGCCGGCGACCCGGTGCGCTCGGCGGCGGCTGGGGTGGTGGCCTTCGCCGGGGTGGTGGCCGGTCGCGGGGTGGTGTCGGTCGACCATCCCGGCGGCCTGCGGACGTCGTACGAGCCGGTCACGGCCACGGTGGCGCGCGGCGACCAGGTCGGCTCCGGTGCGGTCCTGGGCCGGCTCGCGTCGGTGGCGAGCCACTGCCCGCCGGCGGCCTGCCTGCACTGGGGCCTGCGGCGGGGCGAGACCTATCTCGACCCACGCTCGATGCTGGGTGCGGTGCGGGTCCGGCTGCTGCCGGTCTGGGGCTCGGCCATGCCGGCCGCGATGCCGGCCGTTGGGGCTGAGCCACTGGGCTCGGCGCGACGACCGGCGCCCGCGAACGAGGGTGGCGACAGCGGGAGCGGGGCGGCCCGGCTGGCGGTTGGTGCCGCTGCCGCCGTCGTCGGGACGGCAGGCGTGCTGCTCGGCCGGCGTCGTGCCCACGCCCCAGCGTCCTCAAAATGATCACGGAACCGTGATCATTTCGCGGCAGGGGGTCAGAGCAGGCCGGGCAGGTCGGTGGCCAGCCGGCGGTAGTCGGCCGGGGCGTTGTAGGCGTGGGCCGAGAGCCGGACGTAGCCGCGGCCGTCGAAGCTGCTGATCGCGACCTCGACTGCCGCCTGCTCGCCGATCCGGTCCTGCAGCTCGCCGGCCGCGGCCGCCGTGTCGGCCACACCGTCCGGGAGCGGCACCAGCTGCATGCTCACGCCCGAGTCACGGGGCAGGTCGGCCGCGGCAACCTGCAGAGCCGCGGCGATCTCGAGCTGGCCGGCTACCGCGAGCTCGACGTTGTGCCGGCGCAGCCGGTCCAGCCCGAGACCCTCGAGCACCCGCAGGGCCCGCGGCGCCGACAGCCACGCGCTGGGGTCCTCGGTGCCGGTGTCGTCGAAGGCCAGCGGGAAGCCCTCGTCCTCCCCCCACGAGGCCACCAGCGGGCGCAGCATCGGCCGCCAACGCTCCGCGGCGTGCAGGACGCCGGTGCCGCGCGGCGCGCAGCACCACTTGTGCAGGGTCCCGACGAAGAAGTCGGCGCCCAGCCGGTCGAGGTCGACGGCGAGCATGCCCGGTGCGTGCGCCCCGTCGACCAGCACCGCCACGCCGCGCTCCTGCAGAGCCGGCACCAGCCGGACGAGCGGGAGCCGGCGAGCGGTGGGCGAGGTCACGTGGTCCAGCACGACCAGGCGGGTCCGTTCGTGCACGGCGGCGATGACGGTGTCGACCACCTCGTCGTCCTCGGCTGTCAGCGGCAGGTGCACCGTGTCGACCCGCGCGCCCCGGTCCGGGACGAACCGCTCGGCGGCGAT
>JAVEDA010000011.1 GCA_030841195.1 Actinomycetota bacterium
GCGGCGTTGAGCAGCACCGCGTCACGCACCGGCCCGCCCTCCCCCGCCAGGAACCGCCGGGTCACCTCGGCGTTGTGCGCCCGGTCGCCGCCGCGCAGCGCGTCCGGCTCGGCCCGGGTCAGGCCGACGTCCTCGGGTGCGAGCTGTTCCCGGGTCACCGCACCGTCGCGGACCACCCAGACCTGCGAGGTCGTGGTCGGCGTCAGCTCGTCCAGCCCGTCGTCGCCGCGGAACACCAGCGCCGACGTGCCGCGGTCGGCCAGCACCTGCGCCATCACGCCGGCCAGCCGGGGATCGGCGCACCCGACCGCCTGCGCGGACGGCTGGGCCGGGTTGGCCAGCGGGCCGAGGATGTTGAAGATCGTCGGCACGCCGAGCTCGCGCCGCGGGGTCGCCGCGTGCCGCAGCGCCGGGTGGAACTTGGGGGCGAAGCAGAAGGTCACCCCGATCCGGTCCAGGCACTCGGCGGCCTCGGCCGGCTCGAGGTCGACCACGACGCCGAGCTCCTCGAGCAGGTCGGCCGACCCGCAGGCCGACGACGCCGACCGGTTGCCGTGCTTGACCACCCGGGCACCGGTGCCGGCGACCACCATGGCCGACATCGTCGAGATGTTGACCGTGTTGGCGCGGTCGCCGCCCGTGCCGCAGGTGTCGACCGCCGGCCCCTCGACAGTGAACCGGGACGCCACCGCGAGCATCGCGCGCACCAGCCCGGTCACCTCCTCGGGCGCCTCGCCCTTGGCCCGCAAGGCCACCACGAACCCGGCGACCTCCACCGGGGTCGCCTCACCGAGCATCACCTGCTCCATCGCCCAGGCGGTCTCGGCCGCGCTCAGGTCTGCCCCGCCGAGCAAGGCGCTGAGCAGCGCCGGCCAGGTGGGTGCCGGTGCCCCGGTGGACATCGCCGCGACCTAGGAGGTCGTCAGCTCGGCGCGGCGGCGGCGCAGCAGGTCGGCCACCGTGCGCGCGAGCACGATCGGGTCCAGCGGGTGGGCCACGGCGGCCTCGGCCCGGGACCAGTTCGCCAGCCAGTTGTCGGCGACCCGGCCGGTGAGCACCACGATCGGCGGGGACTGGAAGATCTCGTCCTTGACCTGCCGGGCGATGCCCATGCCGCCGACCGGCGTGGCCTCGCCGTCGAGGATCGCCAGGTCGATCCCGCCCTTGTCCAGCGCCGAGATCACGGCCGCGGCGGTGGCGCACTCGAGCCACTCCACCCGCGGCACGTCCGGCGCGGGCCGGCGGCCGATCGCCATCTTGACCCGGGTGCGGGTGTCCACGTCGTCGCTGTAGACGAGCACGGTCATGCGGGCGTCGTCGGCCTCGGTGGCGGGGGTCACGCCCGCGATGCTACCGACCCGGCCGGACGGGGCCGGAATTGCCGGCTTCGGGGGTGCCAGCACGCCTGCGAGCGTACGTCGGTCGCGACCGGTGTCGAACTGTCGGGGGGTCGGGGGTGCCGATCTTGGCCGGGACCGCAATAATGCCGATCGTGGCGACGACAGCACCGCAGGGAGCGTCAACCAGACCCAGTCACGTCCCCGCTTCGCGGCCGGACACGACAGCGGTCGGCACGATCGTGTGGCTCTCCTCGGAGCTGATGTTCTTCGCGGCGCTGTTCGCGATGTACTTCACGATCCGGTCGGTCAGCCCGGAGCTCTGGGCCACCGAGCCCAAGCTGCTGAACATCCCGTTCTCCACGGTGAACACCACCGTCCTCGTGCTCTCGTCGGTGACCTGCCAGATGGGCGTGTTCGCGGCCGAGAAGGGCGACGTGATCCGGCTCCGGATGTGGTTCATGATCACGTTCGTGATGGGCGCGTTCTTCATCGGCGGCCAGGTCTACGAGTACTCCACCCTGGTCAGCGACGACGGGCTGACGCTCTCGTCCAACGCCTACGGCTCGGTGTTCTACCTCACCACCGGCTTCCACGGCCTGCACGTGACCGGCGGCCTGCTGGCCTTCCTGCTGGTGCTCGGCCGCACCTACACCGCCAAGCGGTTCACCCACGGCCACGCCACCAGCGCGATCGTGGTCTCCTACTACTGGCACTTCGTGGACATCGTCTGGATCGGCCTCTTCACGACCATCTACCTGATCAAGTGAGCGAGCACGTGACCCGACTGAGCAAGCCGCTGGCCGTGCTGCGTGCCCTCTCGCGCCGCCGCCGACACCGCCTGGCCCCCCTGCTGCTGCTGCTCCTCGCACTCGGTACGACGGGCGGGGCGTACGCCGCCTTCGCGCCGACCGGCGACGCCGCGGCCGCGGCCGGCGCGTCGACCCAGACGCTGGCACAAGGCCGTCTGCTGTACCTCAAGAACTGCGCCACCTGCCACGGGCTCAACGCCGAGGGCAGCGGCACCGACGGGCCGTCGCTGATCGGCGTGGGTGCGGCGGCGGTCGACTTCCAGGTCGGCACCGGCCGGATGCCGGCCAAGGAGCTCGGCGCGCAGATCCAGGCGAAGCGTCAGTTCTTCACCGACGGACAGATCTCGGCGATGGCCGCGTACGTCGCCTCGCTCGCCCCTGGTCCGGCCATCCCGTCCGAAGAGGATGTCAACTACTCCGACGCGAACATCGCCGAGGGCGGCGAGATCTACCGCACCAACTGCGCCATGTGCCACAACTTCGCCGGCTCCGGCGGCGCCCTCACCCGCGGCAAGTACGCACCCTCGTTGAAGAAGACCACGCCCACGCACATGTACGAGGCGATGCTGACCGGGCCGCAGTCGATGCCCGTGTTCGGCGACGGCACCATGACGCCGGAGGAGAAGCGGGACATCATCGGCTTCCTCAAGACCACCTCGGCCGAGCCGTCACCTGGCGGGCTCGCGCTGGGCAAGATCGGACCGGTCTCCGAGGGGGCGGTGGGCTGGCTGGTCGGCCTGGGCGCTCTGATCGGCTGCGCAGTCTGGCTGGGGGCGAAGGCGCGATGACCGAACGCATCCACGACGGCACTGCCGGAGGAACCGACGACGTGCAGGGCTCCCCCGACACCACCGACTCCTCGAACAGCGCCCTGATGGGCACCGAGGGGACCTCTGCGCCGGGCGCCGGCGGCGACGGCGCGCATGGCGACGGCGAGCTGGCGACCCGGGACGGGCACGGCGAGCTCCCGGCCCGGTTCGAGAACCCGGGGCTGCCGGCCCACGTCTACCGGCGCTCGGACATCGACCCCAAGGCCGCGATCCGCCGCGAGCGCGAGGTCGCCACCTTCTTCGGCCTGTCCACGCTCGGCACGGTGCTGTTCATCGTGGCCTACTTCGCGATCAAGCCGGCCGGGAAGTCCGGCACCGACCTGCTGGACGCGGTCAGCCTGTCGACCAAGCTGCTGGGTCTGGGCCTCGGGCTCGCCCTGTTCTGCATCGGCGTCGGGGCGATCCACTGGGCCAAGACCCTGATGCCCGACGACGAGGTCGTCGCGGTCCGCAAGCCGATGCGCTCCAGCGACGAGGACCGGGCCGACGCCGTCGCCGCTCTCAAGGACGGCGCCGCGGGCGCCGGCCTGGGCCGTCGCAAGCTGATCCGCAACAGCCTCCTCGGCGCGCTGGCGCCGCTCGGCCTGCTCGCGATCATCCCGCTGCGCGACCTGGGGCCGCTGCCCGGTGCGAGCCTCGCGTACACCGCCTGGAAGCCCGGCCGGCGGCTGGTGACCGACCCCACCGGCAGGCCGATCAAGGCAGCCGACGTGCCGATCGGCGGCGTCATCCACGTGCAGCCGGAGGGCATCGACGACGCGGAGCACCCGATCGACGAGCGGGCCAAGGCCACCACCCTGGTGATCCGGCTGGAGCCGGACGAGATCACCGACCCGAAGCAGAAGAAGTGGGCGGTCGACGGGATCGTCGCCTACTCCAAGGTCTGCACCCACGTCGGCTGCCCGGTCGGGCTCTACGAGCAGCAGACCCACCACCTGCTCTGCCCGTGCCACCAGTCCACCTTCGATGTCACGAAGGACTGTGCGGTGATCTTCGGCCCGGCGGCCCGTCCTCTGCCGCAGCTGCCGCTGGCCGTCGACAGCCAGGGCTACCTGGTGTCCAGCGAGGACTTCCAAGAGCCGATCGGCCCCAGCTTCTGGGAACGAGGGGAGCGATAGATGGCGCTCGAAGAAGCCGCCGGCAAGGTCGCCAACGAGCTCGACGAGCGGTTCGGCTCGGCGAACTTCGTCAAGCGCAACGCCCGCAAGGTCTTCCCGGACCACTGGTCGTTCATGCTGGGCGAGATCGCGCTCTACAGCTTCATCATCCT
>JAVEDA010000063.1 GCA_030841195.1 Actinomycetota bacterium
GTCCAGAGGGCGCCGCGTGGCGACGTGCGGCCGTCTTGGAACAGGATCCTTTCGCCGTCGGGTGAGTAGCGCATGGAACCCAGTCCCACCACAAAGGACGATGGAAGGAGCCTTCTGATGCCTCCCGTGCCGTCGAGCCGCATGATGAAGAGGGCTCCCTCGCTCGTCGACTGTCCGATGGCCGCCCTCTCGCGAAGGAAGATCAGCGTCCTGCCATCGGGTGAGACGTCGCCGGGAATGTCGTTGGTCTCGTGAGGCTCGTGGGTGAGCCGGACCCGATGCCCGCCGTCGGAGCTGTCGACGAGGTACATGCCGGAGACGGCCTGATCGCTGTCGTCCCAGCCCTGGACGACGATGCGCTGTCCGTCCGGTACCCAAGCTCCAGGCCCCAGACTCAGCGTGCCCGCAGGCAGCGGGAGCACGCGGGCGGGGCCGCCTGACAATGGGTAGATGCCGACGGTTATCCGGCCGTCCTTGACGACTGATGCACCGAGGATGGAGGTCTTGTCTGGGGAGAGCCTGATGCAGCAGGTGACACCCGGTTTGGCCAACTGTCGCTCGTGAGTCCCGTCGAGTTGGCTGACGAACGGAGTGTCGTCGGCGTAGGTGCCTCCGGCCTTGGTGAACACAATGAGACCGGCAGGCGGCGGCCCGTCGGCGGGGACCGTGTCTCGCGGAGTTTCGAGCGCGGAGGTTTCGGTCGAGCTAGTGCCCGAACATGCCGCGACCAGGACGAATACGGCCACAGCACCGACCGTCGCGATCTGGAGCCGCAACGCCCGAGCGTTGTGCTCCAGGACAGATGTGGACATGGTGCCCTCCTCAGATCGTCTGGACGGATCGATGCCTCGGCGCGTCGTTGCGACGGCAGCCCTAAGCATTCGACTGCCGATACGCCGTCAGGCACAGTGCGGCGCCCGCCCGGACTTTGCATGACGTCGCCTGATGCGGGTCAGGCGCCGACCCGCGGGGACACCCGCCGCTGGTGGTCCCCACGCAGCATGTCCGTGGCGACCCGGACGGTGCCGGCCAGCAGGACCAGGGCCGATCCGACCACGAGGACGCGAATCGGGCCGCCGGCCGTGAACATGCTCGTGAAGCCGCCGAGGCCGAGCAGGACCGCTGTCGTACGGGGCACGAGCCGGCGCCGGTAGAGGGTGACGCCGAGGACGAGCCAGCCGAGGGCTCCGAGCAGTCCCAGGGCGTCGATGGCGAGGGTATCGACCGTCAGGTGGGCGACGACGGTCACGGCGGCGTCGTGCGGCGCGTGTCGAACCAGTTGCCCGGTGCTCAGTGACATGGCACCTCGGGCGATGATGCTGCTGGCACCGCACAGCATCAGCACCCCACAGACGAAGGCCGTGCGGGCCTTCGAGTCCGCGACGTGGGCAGCGAGCACCCAGATCGTGAGGACGAGCAGGACCCCGCCGACCATGACCAGGGTGCCGCCGAGGTCGGCGCGGGCGGGGTGGTCGCTGAACCCCTGGACGACCTCGGTCGCCCCGCTGGTGCCGGCGTCGTTCCACGGGACGCTCAGTAGGCGGGCCGCGACCGTCACGACGGGGCCGAGGACGAGCAGCGCCGCTCGCGCTGTCGGCGTCGTCAACGTGCTCAGCGGGGCCGGTGCCGTCAGGTTGCTGGCTGTCATGAGCGCCTCCGGGGCAAGCTGGTACCGAGGGCCTCAGCCTGGGCTCGACGGGGTGTCACGGACGTGGGTGCTGGCCCGGGAGTTTCTTCAGGGGAAACCCCCTAGCGGGCTGGTGGCGCGCTGACAGACTGGCGCCGTGGTCACCAGCGCACGGACGACTGTCCTCGGCGCTCCCAGGACGTTGGTGCTCGGTGGGCGCGGGGAGCTGGTGGCCGCCGGCGGGTGGCTACTTGTCCCTTTGTCCCTGGGCTTCGTCGTGCTGATGGACCACCGGCTGGCCACCGAGGGCCGCGCGGACCTCCGGCTGGCCGCCCTCGACGGCGGCATCGTCGTCGTGGTCGCGATGATCTCGGCAGCCACGGTCGGTGCCGTGCTGGCGGCCCGGCGGCCCGACCATCCCGTCGGCTGGCTACTGCTCCTGCTCGGGGTCGAGATGGCGCTCGGCGCCGCGGCCATCAGCTATGCGACCTGGGGCGCGGTCGTCCGCCCCGGCAGCCTCCCGGCGGCGGACGTGGTCGGCACCCTGGCCGACTCGTCGTGGATCGCGTGGTTCGTCATCCTCGCCCTGGTGCTGCACCTCACCCCGACCGGTCGTCCGGTGTCCAGGCGCTGGGAGGCGGTCGCGTGGGCGACCGTGGCAAGCGGGCTGTTGTGGTGGAGCGGGGTGCTGACCCATCACCGCCTCGATCCACCTCTGGGTGACGCACCGAACCCGCTCGAGCTGCACAGCGGAGCGCGCCTGCTGTCGGTGGTGACGCACGCGGCCGGCTGGTGCACCGCGTTCGGCGTCATCCTGGCGGCCGCGTCGTTGGTGCTGAGGTTCAACCGATCCCGTGGTGGCGAACGTCGTCAGCTGCTGTGGCTGGCGGTCGCGGCCGTGCCGCTACCCGTCTTCGTCGTCGGCGCGTTCGTCGGGGCAGCGTTCGACAAGCCGGTCGCGGTCGCGGCGGCGACCGGCGGGATGGTGACACTGGTGCCGCTGGCGACTGCCCTGGCCGCCGGCCGCTACCACCTGTACGACGTCGACCGGATCCTGAGCCGGGCCACCACGTACCTCCTGGTCACCGGCCTGCTCGCCGCTGCTTACGCCGTGGTGGTGCTCGCCTCGGGCCGGGTGTTCGGAGACCTCACGGGTGCATCGACCGTGCCAGCCGTCGCGGGCACCCTGGCGGCCGTCGCGGTCGCGGCACCCGCGCATCGGGTGGTCCAGAACGCGCTGGACCGACACTTCCGGCGCCGTCGCTACGACGCGGTCCGGATGGCCCGGGAGTTCGCCCGCTCCCCGTCGCCGAGCACCGACGTGGACACCACCTTCCGGCAGGCCGTCGGCGAGCCGCACGCGAGGCTGGGGTACTGGTTGCACAGCCGCGACTGCTGGGTGACCGCGGACGGGCACCCGATGGACCCGCGGCCTACGGACCTGGTCATCGAGCGCCACCGCCGCCCGGTCGCCCGGTTGCGGCTGGCCGAGGCAGCGGACCGTGAGCTGGCGACCGCCGTCGCCGGCGAGCTCGTGAGCGAGCTGGACAACGCCCGGCTCCGCGCCGAGCTCGCCACCCAGCTCCTCGAGGTCCAGCAGTCCCGGCAGCGGCTGGCGACGGCCCAGCTCGTCGAACGACGCAGAATCGGCCGCGACCTGCACGACGGCGCACAACAGCGCCTTCTCGCCCTAGGACTGCAGCTGCGAGCAGCCCACGACACCGACGACCATCGCGAGCTGCGCCACGCCCTGGAGTACGGCATCGCCGAGGTCCAGACCGCCGTCCATGAGCTGCGCGACCTCGCCAACGGGCTGCACCCCTCGGTCCTCACCGACAGCGGGCTTTTCGCCGCCCTCGACGAGCTGTCCGCCCGCAGCGTCCTGCCCATCCATGTCACCGGCGAGGAACGCCGGTTCCCGCCCGAGACTGAGACGACCGCCTGGTTCATCGCCTGCGAAGCCATCACCAACGCCTTCAAGCACGCGGGCGCCTCGCACATCGACGTCACGGTGACGGTCGTCGGCCCGCGCGTCCACCTCAGCATCGACGACGACGGCATCGGTCGCGCCGACATGGGCGGCCGCGGACTGCGCGGCCTCATCGACCGGGCCGAGGCGATCGGCGGCTCGGTCCAGGCATCCACCTCCGCCGAAGGCGGGACCTCCGTCCGGGCGGACCTGCCGTGCGCATCCTCGTAGCCGACGACTCCGTGCTGTTCCGCGAAGGTCTCGCGCGGCTCCTGGGCGACGCCGGGATGACGTGCTGCTGCATGGCAGGCGACGCCGACCAGCTGCACACGGCCGTAGACGCACACCCCCACGACGTCGCCATCATCGACATCTGCATGCCGCCCGACTTCGTCCACGAAGGCGCCAAGGCGGCAACCTCCCTGCGTCGTCGCCAGCCGACGCTGCCCATCCTGCTGCTCTCCCAGTCCCTGGAAGGGCGATACGCCGCCGCGCTCGCCGCCGAGCACCCGCACTCGTTCGGCTACCTGCTCAAGGACCGGGTCGTCGACGTCGGAGTCCTCGTCGACGCCGTCCGGCGCGTTCACGCCGGAGGCACCGTGCTCGATCCCGATGTCGTCAGGTACCTGCTCGGCCGCCAGCCCACCCGGCAACGCGTCAGCTCGCTCAGCGACCGCGAGCGCGACGTCCTCGGCCTCATGGCACAGGGACGCACGAACTCGGCGATCGCCCGGACGCTCCAGCTCAGCGAGAAGGCCGTGGAGAACCGGGTCGCCGGCATCTTCGTCAAGCTGGACCTGCTCGCCGAGCCCGACGACAACAGGCGGGTCCTCGCCGTCGTGACCTGGCTCCAGGAGCAGCGCTGAAGGTGCCCACCCGCCGGGCCCGACCCTCGGCCCCCGACCCGGGTTGCCGACAGCTGTCGGCCGTCGCAGCGATCGTAGGGCGACAGGGTTATGCGGCTCGGGCCGCGTCAACCTTGCGACCGGTTACGTGCAGGATGCGAGTGCCGTCGTGGCACTCCAGCTCGAGCACGATCAGGCCGCGGACGTTGGCGCCGCCGCGGACCCGGCGGATGCCGAGCATCACGTCGGAGCCGTGCGTGGGGCAGTAGACGACGAACATGGTGGGTCCTTACTGGTTGTTGGCTTAGGTAGGTTCACGGTTGTCAGCTCGTGTGGGTTCACCGTTGGGTCGGAAGCGTGATCTGGTTGTCGGCCGACACGCGGTGGTTGGCGACGACGGTCCCGTGGGGGTCCATCAGCGCGTTCAGCGACTGCAGCCGCGAGTAGCTAGCCGCGTCATAGCCCGTGCTGGGGTCGCCGCTCTCTTCGAGAAAGTTGAGGTACTGGCGGCCGTTTGCCCATGGGGCCATCGCGGCCACCAGTGCCTGGGTGTCGGCGTGGCCGGCCGTGGCCATCTCGGGGGTGGCGGCGATGGCTACCCCGAACAGCACGAACTGCCCGTGCAACATCGGCAGCGCGCCGGCTCCCGCGTGCGGCCGGGCCAGCGCGCCGCCGAGCTGGCGCAGCTCGGCCGCAAGCAGGCTCTGCGAGGTGCCGTCGCCGGTCATCGCGAGGAACGCGTCGATCGCCTCGTCCGACAGCTCGCCCAGCACGGAGGTCGCGGTGACACCGGGCGTCGGGCCCTCCGGGTCCATGTGCAGCCGAACCAAGGACGCCGACGGCACCCGGGCGAAGGTGTCGATCTCCGGCTCCAGCGCCCGCAGCTCGGCCAGCAGCGCCTCGGCCGTGGCGTCGTCGCCCAGCACCGCCCCGTTGATCATGGCGAGCTGGCGACCGCGGACCGGGGCCGGGATCTCCTCGAACGGCGGCAGCTGCAGGATGCGGAACGCCGTGGTGACCTCGTCGGGGGCGTCTACCGTCCAGCGGGCCCAGGCTCGCAGCACCTTCTCGGCGTCCTTACGGTCCCAGACCAGCATGCCGGCGTACGCCGTCTCGATCGGGTATAGCCGGAACTCCATCGCGGTGACGACCCCGAAGTTGCCACCGCCGCCGCGGACCGCCCAGAACAGGTCCGGCTCGTGCTCGGCGTCGGCGCGCACCAGCCGGCCGTCGGCGGTGACCAGCTCGACCGCGGTGACGCTGTTGGTGGCCATGCCAAGCGCCCGCGCGTACCACCCGATGCCGCCGCCGAGGGAGTAGCCGACCACCCCGACGTCGGGGGAGGAGCCGTGCAGAGCAGCCAGGCCGAACGGCGCGACGGCGTCGACCACGTCGATCCAGAGGGCCCCGGCGCCGACCCGGGCGGTCCGCGACGCGGCGTCGACGGTCACCTCGCGCATCGCGGAGGTGCGCACCAGGACGGTGTCGGTCAGGTCGCCCAGCGGGCCGGCGTTGTGCCCGGTGCCCTGTGGCGCCACCCGCAGCCCGGCTGCGGACGCGGCCCGGACGACCTCGACGACCTCGTCGGCCGACGCCGGGTAGACCACGGCGGCCGGCAGCTGTTGCACTGCGACGTTCCAGGGCACCCGGGCGGCGTCGTAGCCGGGGTCGCCGGGCAGGTGGACGGCGCCGCCGCACAGGCGGCGGAGCCCCTCGCTGGCAGTGGCGGTGGCGGTGCTGGGCTCGGTGGTCACGCTGGCTCCTTGCTCGGGGCACGATGGGACTGGTCTCGACAGGGACCAGCGTGCGGCCGGGCTCTTGTGGGGCCCTTGCGATCGGCTTGGAGGGGTGTTCAGGCGGGGTCGAGCGCGACGCCGAGCTCGGCGTCGCTGCCGACCCCGAGCCGCTCCCGCACCTCGGCGAGCGTGCGCTCCACCACCGCGGGGGTGAGGAACAGCGCCTGGGCCACGGCGCTGGCCGACGCCCCGTCCGCCGCGAGCCGGGCGATCCGCCGCTCGGTGGCAGTCAGTGAGACGACCTCCTCGTACGCCGGCGGAGGCACCGCCCCGTCGGCCACCAGCTCGGCGCCGACCTGGTCGTAGAGGCCGGGGGAGCCGCAGGCAGTGGCCCGGTCCAGGGCCGCCCGCAGCAACCGCTCCCGCTCCTCCGGCTGGTCGGTCACCCGGGCCAGCGCCAGCTCGGCGCAGGCCAGCTCGTAGCGGGCCACGGTCGGCTCGAGCAGCGTGTAGGCCTCGCGGAGCATCTCGGCCGACCCCGGGCCGCCGAGCTCGCCGGCCACCCGCAGCGTGCGGCCGAGGACGCTCGGGGCGCCCCAGTGCCGCGCCAGCGCCACCTCCTCGGCCATCAGCGCCCGCGCCTCGTCCACCCGGCCGAGCGCGGCCAGCACCGGCGCGCGATAGGTGCGCCAGGGCCGCCAGACCGGGTTCACCACGGCCGTCTGCATGGTGGTCGCCGCTTCGAGGCCGGCCAGCGCCTCGGCATGGCGACCCTCGGCGCTCAGCAGCCGCGCGGCGTTCTCGTCGAAGAGCCGGGCCCCGTCTCCGATCCGGGCCCGGTGCTGTACCTCGTCGACGTAGCGACGCGCCTCGGCCAGGTCGCCCTGCTCCAGCAGGATGCCGACGATGAACGCCTGGCCGTAGGGGACCCCGACCGCGGGCGCACCCCACAGCTCGCTCTGCTCGTTCGAGGTGCGCACCGAGTGCAGCGCCTCCCGCAGCTGGCCGCGGTGCCAGAGCATGTGGCCGCGCCACAGGTGCACGGCCAGCGCGGAGAACAGCGACCCGCGGGCGAAGGCGGCGGCCAGGGTGCGGTCCCAGAAGTCGCCCATGTCGACCTCGCCCATCTCCTGGACGAATGCCGCGACCACCCAGAGCAGGCCGGGGTCGACCCGCTGGAGCTGACCGTCGGCCAGGGCGAACCGCCCCAGCTCCAACGAGCGCTCACGGTCGCCGTTGTCGATCAGCTCCTCCCAGGCGAGGGTGGCCGCGAGCATCCGTGCTCCCGGTCCCTCCCCCCGCGGTTCGGGCGCGCCCACCTGCCACTGCTCCGGCGGCAGCCCGTGCATGTAGCCGCCGATCCGTTCGATCCCGTGCAGCCCCTGCTGGGCGTCGTCGAGATCTTCCGGCAGCTCGGCGGCAGCCTGCCGGGCGAACGTCGTGGCCTCGCCGGGGCCGCCGGCGAACACCAGCGTGCGGGCCAGCATGATGGCGACCTCGGCTCGCGCCGCGGTGTCGGTGACGGTGTCGTACGCCGCCCGCAGGTGCGCCAGCGCGGCCGGGCCGTCGGTCATGGTGCCCAGCCGGCCCAGCTCCAGCAGGATCCCCGGTCGCTCGTCGGCGGAGGGCGGCTCCGCCAGCGCCCGCTCGAGGAAGGTAGTTGCAGCGGCGGCCGCCCCGCGGTCGGCCCCCGTGGCCGCCGCCTGGAGCACGACCTGCACGGCCGCGCCCTCCCCGCGCCGCGGTGACAGCAGCACGTGCGCGGCCACCAGCTCGGCCGCGGCGCCGCGGTCGTGCAGCAGGCGGGCGGCCCGCTCGTGGCGCAGCTCGCGCTCGACCGCGGGCAGCGCCTGGTAGACGGCGTCGCGGACCAGCGGGTGGACGAACCCGAGCGGGTGGTCGGGGCGCAGGACCTCGGCCCGGGCCAGGGCCGCGACGCCAGCAGCGGTCCGGTCCTCGTCGAGCTCCGCGTGGGCGGCCACGTCTCGCAGCTCGCAGCCGTCGCCGAGCACAGCCACCGAGCGGGCGACGGTGGTGCAGTCGTCCGGGAGCCGTCCGAGCCGGATCAGCACCAGGCTGGACACGGCGCGGGAGCCGATAGCCGTCACCGTGTCGGCGTGGGACGCGTCCGGCCGCACCCCTTCGACCTGCAGGGCGCGCAGCAGCTGGCGGAGCAGCAGCGGGTTGCCGCCGGTGGTGCGGTGGCAGGCCGCGACGAACGCCGGCTGGGCCTCCTCCCCGAGCCGGGCCCGGACGAGCCGTGCGGTCGCCTCGGAGCCGAGCGGCTCGGGGTGGACGCGCACCGTCGCGTGGTCCTCGGCGAGCTCGGCGATCAGGCCCTCGTCCTCGTGCGGCTCGCCGGTACGCAGGGTCGCCACCATCAGCACCGGCACGCCCTCGAGGCGTCGCAGCAGGAAGGCCAGGGCTCGCAGCGACCCGGTGTCGCACCACTGCAGGTCGTCGACCGCGAGCACCAGCGGCTGCTGCTCGGACAGGTTGACGGTGAGCCAGTAGAGACCGTGCAGCACGGCGAACGAGCCGTCGGCGCGGTCGTTCGGGTCGGGGGTCGCGACCTCGTCGAACACCGCCGCGGCCGACGCTGCCGCACCGCGCAGCAGCTC
Source organism: Actinomycetota bacterium (assembly GCA_030841195.1). Classification (GTDB taxonomy): domain Bacteria; phylum Actinomycetota; class Actinomycetes; order JACCUZ01; family JACCUZ01; genus JAVEDA01. The sequence goes on from JAVEDA010000063.1 coordinate 8,799, forward strand.
GACCCGCCGGCCGGGGTCGCTGACTGCCCCCTCGAACAGCTGGCGCACCGCGCCGAAGCCGAAGGCCCGTTCCAGCTGGCTGCCCCGCGCGGTCAGCACCAGCGCGCCCTCGGCGGCGGCCACCCGGCGTACCTCGTGCAAGAGACGGCTCTTGCCGATCCCGGCCGGCCCGTCGATCAGCGCCAGCCGCCCCTCGCCGGCCATCGCCCCGGCCAGGGCGTCCCGGAGCAGGAGCAGCTCGCGGTCGCGGTCGACGATCTCCTCGCCGGCCGGTGTCGGTGCCGTGGCCCGCGGCTCCGGCCGGCCCGCCCGCGGGGTGGGGACGCCGGTCGTCGCGACGGCCGCCGGCCGAGCCGGCGCGTCCAGCGAGGGGGACTGGGCGAGCACCTCGGCCTCCAGCGCCCGCAGCGCCGGGCCGGGGTCCACGCCGAGCTCGTCGGACAACGTGGTCCGGGCCCGGCGCAGCGCGGCCAGCGCGTCGGCCTGCCGGTGCGCCCGGTAGAGCGCCAGCACGAGCAGCCGCCAGCGCTCCTCCCGCATCGGGTCGTCGGCCACCAGCCCCTCGATCTCGGGCACCAGGACCGCCGACTCGCCCTGGCCGAGTCGGGCCTCGACGAGCTGCTCGCGGGCCACCTCGCGCAGTCCGGCCAGCCGGGCCACCTCGGCGTCGGCCCACGCCTCGTTGGCATGGTCGGCGTACGCCGGGCCGCGCCAGAGCCCGAGCGCGTCCTCAAGCAGCGGCTGGGCGCCCGCGGAATCCGTGCCCCCGGCCTGCCGCAGCAGCCGCTCGAACCGCCAGGCGTCCACGGCGTCCTCGTCGACCCGTAGCGCATAGCCGGGCCCGAGGCGGGCGATCACGCTCTGCCGGTCTCGGGGGCCCCGGTCGGGCTCCATCCGCTTGCGCAGGTGCGAGACATAGGCCTGCAGGGCGCTGGTCGCGCTCGGCGGTGTCGCGTCGCCCCAGAGCGCGTCGATCATCCGGTCCGCCGGCATGACGTCGCCCCGGGCCAGCACCAGCAGGGCGAGCACGCCGCGCTGCCGCGGGCCGCCCAGCTCGAGCGGCGCGGCGTCCCGGGTGGCGACCAGGGAGCCGAGCACCCCGACACGAAGGCCGGCTCCCACGACCAGCGGGAGGTCCCCGGCGGTGCCCACGGCGCCCCCCGGCTCCCGTGCCTGCTCCGACCCCAACGTCACGACCGCCCTCCTCCGCGGGGCAGCCTATGTGCGCCCTGCGGGCGTCCGCGTCGATTTTCGCGAAGCCGCTGGACCAGCCGCACCGGCCGTCCCGGTAGCCTCCCCGCCCGTGCTCGTCCTGCTGCCACCGTCGGAGGGGAAGGCGGCCGGCGGCGACGGCCCACCGGTCGGCCGGCGGCCGGTGCTGAGCACGCCGGTCCTCGCCCGTTCCCGCAACGACCTGCTCGACGCGCTCCGTCGCGCGGCCCGGGCGGACCCGGCGGCCCTGGCCCGCGGTCTCCGGCTGCCCGCAGGAGTGGCCGCCGCCGCGCTGGCCGTGGACGCCCGGGCCCGCACTGCACCGACGATGCCTGCCCTGGACCGCTACACCGGCGTCGTCTACCAGGCCCTGGGCGTCGCGGGCCTGACGCCGGCCGCCCGCCGGCGGGCCGAGGACCTGGTCCTGGTGAGCAGCGGGCTGTGGGGCATCGTCCGGGGCGGCGACCTGGTGCCGGACTACCGGGTCCCTGCCGCCGGCACGGTGCCCGGGCTTGGCGGCGTGACCGCCCACTGGCGGGCGCCACTCGCCGCAGCGATGCCGGGGGTGGTGGGCGACCACGCGGTGCTGGACCTGCGGTCGACCGACTACAGCGGCATGTGGCGGCCGACCGTCGAGCTGGCCGAGCGCGTCCTGGCGGTGCGGGTGCTCGCCGAGCGGGCTGCCGGCGCCCGGCGTACGACGTCGGTGGTGAGCTTTCACGCCAAGACGGTCAAGGGCCTCGTGGTGCGGCACCTGGTGACGACCCGGCGACGCCACACCGACCCCATGGCCGCGCTGTGCGACGCCGCCGCGGCCCTGGACCTGCGGGTCGAGCTGCCCTCGCCGGGCCGGTTCCCCCAGGTGGTCGACCTGGTCGGCCGCTACCCCTGAGCCCGGCGAGGGCGGTCCGGGTCAGACCCGGGCAGGTGCCGGTGCGTCGACCTGGTCGCGCTCGTCCGCACCGAGCCGGCCGTGCAGCACGACGCCGGTCACGATCAGCCAGAACGGCATGGCGATGTAGACGACGTATCCACCCACGCCGGTAGCCCCGACGATCCCGAGCACCAGGGTCGCGATCGCCAGCCACCGGGGCAGGCTCGCGGTGCGCATGCCACCGAGCCCGACCGAGATGAAGAGCACGACCGAGCCGATCAGCCAGGGCAGCCAGGCCAGCGACGTGAGGTGGGCGAGGGTCTGGATGGCCGCCCGGTCCCCGTCCTTGACCGCGTTCAGCTGGGCGAGCAGCAGGGTCGCCCAGGACCCGGCGGTCACGGCCGTCATCAGTCCGCCGGCGAAGACGACGCTGCTGTAGGTGGACTCGCCCGGTTCGCCCGAGCGCACTGCCTTGCGGACCCCGGCGGCGAAGAACGCGAGCAGCACCGCCGTGTAGGCGAGCATGAACGCGCCGATCTGGACCCGGGTCTCGTGTGCAGCGCCCCAGACGGTGGTCGCGTGCGCGTCGTTGGTTTCCGGCGCCCCCAGGGTCAGCAGGTTGAAGGCGGTGAAGGTGAGGCCGGCGAGCACTCCCGCGAGCGGGAGGAATCGGTCGAAGCGGCTGGGTGTCATGGCTGGCTCCTCGGTGGTCGGCCGCCGGGCTCCGGCGGGGTTCGGACCTGACTGTCGCCACCCGGGCGCCCGGGCGCTGCGGTCAGCCGTCCCGACCGGGCCGGGAAGCGTTCCCGACTCGCCCCCGGGACGGACGTTGTGGGGCCACACTCGGAGTCGTCATGACGGCACCGACCAGCGACCAGGCGACGCGCGACGCGCGGCGCTTCACCCTGCTCGGGACCGCGGCCGTGCTCTGGGTGCTGACCTGGACCGCGGTGGGGACCTGGGCGCGGCGCGACGAGCTGCCGTCCCTGCTGCCGGCGGCTGTGCTGGTGCTGGTCGAGTCGACGGTCGCTCTGGTCGTCGGGCTGCTGGTCGTACGCCGGCACCCGCGCAACGTCGTGGGCTGGCTGCTGGTGGCGCACGCCGCCGCCGTGGCCCTCGTCATGAGCGGAGAGGACGAGACGTCGGGAAGCACCGTCTCGGCCTGGGCGACCCAGCTGGGCCAGGGCAGCTGGGTCCTGCTGTTCGTCTTCATCGCGCTGATCGGCTACGTCTTCCCGACCGGGGAGTTCATGAGCCGGCGGTGGCGGCGGTACGTCATCGCCTGCCTCGCGGGGCACCTCGTCTTCCTGGTCGGGGCTGCACTGGACGCGTCATCGTTCCGCGAGATGAACCCGGGGATGACCCCACCGCTCGATGTCGCCGAACCACCGATGGTGCTGCAGGTGCTGATCCTCATCGTGGGCCTCGGTTCGGTGCCGGCGCTGCTCCTCGGTGCAGTGGCCTGTGCGGTCGTGCGGCTACGGCGGGCGGAGGGGGAGGAGCGCCGGCAGCTGCTGTGGTTCGCCTGGGCCGCGATCAGCATCCCCGGCGGGCTCGCGTTGTGCTGGCTGGACTACGCGGTCGGCGCCCACGGCGTGCTGCAGTTCCTCGGGGTGACCGTGCTCGGCACGGTGCTGCCGCTCGCCATCGGCGTCGCCATCCTGCGCAGCCGGCTGTTCGACATCGAGCTGGTGCTGAGCCGGACGGTGACCTACAGCGTGCTGACCGTGCTGGTGGTCGCGACCTACGGGGTGGTGCTGCTCGCCGTCCGGGCGCTGGCCGGCGGCGGGGACCTGGCCGGACTGCTCGCCGTCGGGGTGGTGGCGGTGGCCGTGCACCCGGTGCACGCACGGGTCCGGCGCCGGGTCGAGCGCTGGGTCTACGGCGACCGGTCCGACCCCTATGCCGCCCTGCGCCGGCTGTCCGACCGGCTCGAGGACACCGCCGACCCGGAGCAGGTGGTGCGCACGGTGGCGACGACGATCGCCGAGGCGCTGCGGGTCGACGAGGTCGAGGTCCTGGTCGACCGGGCCGCGTCCGGGCCGCCGGCGGACGACCGGGCCGGGCAGGTGTCCGTGCCGCTGACCCATCACGGTCAGCCGCTGGGCCGGCTCGTGGTCCACGTGCCACCTGGTCGCAGCCTCTCGGTCGCCGACCGCGACCTGCTGGACGAGCTGGCCCGGCACGCGGGCGTCGTGGTCGACGCCGTCTACCTCGGTCTCGACCTGCGGCAGTCCCGGGTCCGGCTGGTGACCGCCCGCGAGGAGGAACGGCGCCGGCTGCGCCGCGACCTGCACGACGGCCTGGGGCCGTCGCTGGCGGCGATCGTGCTCAAGCTCAACGCGGTGAGCGCGCTGGTGACCGACGACCGGGCCGGCCGCCTGCTCGGCCAGCTGCGCGAGGAGACCCGGATGGCGATCGACGACATCCGTCGGCTGGTCGACGACCTGCGCCCGCCGGCGCTGGACGAGGTCGGCCTGGTCGACGCCCTGCGCCAGCGCGCCGACGCCCTGTCCCGGGACGGTCGCGAGGGCCTGCTGATCGACGTCGAGGGGCCGGCGCACCCGCCGGTCCTGCCCGCGGCGGCCGAGGTCGCGGCGTACCGGATCGCGACCGAGGCGATGACCAACGTGCTCCGCCACTCGGGTGCGACGAGCTGCCTCGTCTCGCTCACCGTCAACGGTGCGCTGGAGGTGTCGGTCGCCGACAACGGGTCGCGCCCCTGGGACCCGGCCCGGGCGGGCGTGGGGTGGGCGTCGATGCGGGAGCGGGCGGCCGAGCTCGGCGGGGCCTGCACGGTCAGCCGGCGGCGGGAGGGCGGCACGCTGGTGCGGGCCGTGCTGCCCATCACCGGCTCGGTCAACGGCTCGGTCAGCGGTAACGACACAGCCGTCGACGCGCCCGAGGTCGCGCGGTGACGGCGAAGATCCGGGTCCTGGTCGCCGACGACCATCCGGCCTTCCGGGCCGGCCTTCAGCTGATGCTCGCCGACGCGCCCGACCTGGAGGTGGTCGGCCTGGCCGAGAACGGCGACCAGGCGGTCGAGCTGGCCGAACCCTTGCGCCCGGACGTCGTCGTGATGGACCTGCGGATGCCCGGACTCGACGGCATCGGCGCCACCCGGCGGCTGCTCGAGCTGGACCCGGCGGTCGGTGTCGTGGTGCTGACGATGTTCGAGGACGACGACTCGGTCTTCGCCGCGATGCGGGCCGGCGCCCGGGGCTACCTGCTCAAGGGCGCGGAGCAGGACGAGATCCTGCGCGCGATCCGGGCGGTCGCGGCCGGCGAGGTGCTGCTCGGCCAGTCGATCGCCCGCCGGGTGATCGAGCACTTCTCCTCCGGTGACGGCTCGGCCCGCGCCGCGTTCCCGGCCCTGACCGAGCGGGAGCGGCAGGTCCTCGACCTGATCGCCGCGGGCAAGGGCAACGCCGTGATCGCGCACGAGCTGGTGCTGTCGCTGAAGACGATCCGCAACCACGTCTCCAACATCTTCACCAAGCTCCAGGTGTCCGACCGGGCGGCGGCGATCGTGAAGGCCCGGGACGCCGGCTTCGGCGCGCCGGCCCGCCACGGGTGAGCCACTCCCGCCACCGAAGCGGACCGGCTACCGTCGTCGCTCGCAGTACGCCAGCCGGTCCAGTTGGCTGTCAGCACAGCCGTGCGCACTCCGGCGGGCGACCGACGTACCCTCGTCGCTGTGAGCGTCCTGGCCCCCCGCGAGGTGCCGTTGGGGGGCACCCGGCAGCTGCTGGTGCGCCGCACC
>JAVEDA010000086.1 GCA_030841195.1 Actinomycetota bacterium
GCTCGCCGACGTCTACAACTGGCAGGACTTCGGGCTGCACGTCTGGCAGGCGCTGCGCTTCCCGGTCGGCATCCTGCTGGCGTTCGGAGCCTTCGCGATCATCGTCGAGAAGTCCCCGCGACGGCAGCAGCCGGGCTGGTCGTGGGTCGGCATCGGTGCCGGGGTCTCGCTGGTGCTGTGGATCCTGTTCAGCTACGCCCTGTCGCTCTATGTCGCGCACAGCGGCTCGTTCGGCTCGACGTACGGTCCGCTCACCGGGGTGATGGCCCTGCTGCTGTGGGCCTACCTCACCTCCATCGCGCTGTTCCTCGGCATCGCGTTCTGTGCCCAGCTCGAGGCGGTGCGCGCAGGTGTACGGGAGCCGACGGCCGGCGACCCGGAGGCCGGCCGCCAGGACAACGAGACCCGGATCGCCTAGCGACCTGCGCCCCTGACCGCCGTCGACCACGTATGGCAGGCGTGTCGGCACCTTGCGAGGCGCAGGTGCATCGCCAAGTACCGACTGGCCTCGCAAAGTGACTGGCGCCGAAGCGATCCGGCGCGGCCGCCGCGCGGAACGGGTCGCGCCTCGCTAGGCGCGCGGACGCCGCAACACGCGTGCCGGCGTGCTGAGGCGTCCGTCGGCGTGCTTTACGTGGTCGACGCGGGCGGACCGTCGCGCGCGGTCAGACCTTGCCGTTCCGGATCCGGCCGAGCCACGCGGCGGCGTCGCGGTAGATCGCGTCCTTGGCCGCGGCGTCGCGCGCGGACACCTCAGCGGCCTCGCCGAGGTCGGCCCGCGGGTAGGACCCGAGGAACCGGACGTCCGGGCAGACCCGGCGCAGCCCGGACAGCGCCTCGCCCACCCGGGCGTCGTCGACGTGTCCCTCGCAGTCGATCGAGAAGCAGTAGCGGCCGAGCTGTTGGCCGGTCGGGCGGGACTCGATCCGGGTCAGGTTGACGCCGCGGACCGCCAGCTCGGTGAGCACCTCAAGCAGTGCTCCGGGGTGGTCGTCGGAGATGAACGCCACGAACGACGTCTTGTCGTGGCCGGTCGGCAGCGGCGGCTCGCCCGGCCGGCTGACGAGCACGAACCTGGTGACGGCGTCCGGGTTGTCCTCGACGTCACGTGCCAGCACCTCGAGCCGGTAGTGCTCGGCCGCGATGGGGGCGGCGATCGCGGCGTCATGACCTGCGCTGCCGTCGGCCAGCCCGGCCGCCGCCGCCGCGGTCGACAGTGATGGCACCACGACGGCGTCCGGCAGCACCGTCGCGAGCCAGCGCCGGCACTGGGCCGCCGCGTGCGGGTGGGTCGCTACCCGGCGTACGGCGTGCAGGCCGGTGCCCGGGCGCACCATCAGGGCGAACGACACCGGGAGCAGCACCTCGCGGGTCACCATCAGCGGGTCGCCGACCGCGAGCTCGTCGAGGGTCGCCGACACCGAGCCCTCGACCGAGTTCTCGATCGGCACCAGCGCATGGTCGGCCTCGCCGCGGCGGACCGCCTCCAGGGCGGTCGTGACGCTGGTGTGCGGCTGGAGGTCGCCGCGGCTGGCCGCCGGGATGGTGCGCACGGCGGCCTCGGCGAAGGTGCCCTCCGGGCCGAGGTAGGCGTAGCGGGCGGGCGGGACTCCAGGCATGCGGCCGACCCTAGTGGCGGCGGGCCGTCTCGATCGCGTCCTTCTCCTCGGGCGAGAGCGTGTGGTCGCTCTGCAGCCCGACCAGCGACTTCGCATAGGTGCGTGTCTCGGACCGCCCGTTGATCGAGCTGATCACGAGCCCGTCGCCGCTGTCGTCGAACAGTGCCGCGGAGAACGACAGCCGGCCACCCATGTCGCCGAACGCGTCGTAGCGCACGACAGCGACGTGACGCAGAGCGCCCGGGTCGGTGCCGCTCTCGGGTGCCCGCCCGCCCGCCCCGAGCCGGCGCACCCGGCGGCTGAGCGCCCGGAGCCGGGCCAGCGTGAACACCAGCAGGAGCAGGCAGAGCGCCGCGGCCGCCGCGGCGCCGAGCGTCACCGCCTGATAGGTCTCGGGCTGCCAGTCGGGCACGGGTGAGGTCCTCTTGTGACGGGTGGGGGTCGGGCCGGGTTGCGAGGTTACCGGCACTAGCCTTCCGGCCATGGACCGTTCCGAGGTCGAGGCGTTGCTGCGCGACGTGGCGGCCGGCAGTGTCGCGGTCGAGGCGGCCGTCGAGACGCTGGCCGCCGGGCCGATGAACGGCTCGGTCGACCTCGGCTTCGCCCGGGTGGACACGCACCGCGGCCTGCGCACCGGCGACCCGGAGGTCGTGTTCGCGGCCGGCAAGTCGGCCGACCAGACGGTTGCGATCCTGGCCGAGCTGGCCCGGCAGGACGGCGGTCGCCCGGCGCTGGCGACCCGGCTGCCCGACGACGCCCTCCTGGCGGTGCGGGAGGCGTTCCCGGACGCGCGGGTCGACGACGTGGCCCGCGCCGTCGCAGTCGGCCCGCTGCCGGAGGGCCGCGGCACGGTGTGCGTCGTGGCGGCCGGCACCTCGGACGCACCGGTCGCGGCCGAGGCTGCCTTCGTGGCCCGGGCCTTCGGCGCAACAGTCGACCGGGTCGACGACGTCGGGGTGGCGGGCATCCACCGGCTGATGGCGGTGCGCGACCGGCTGGACGCGGCCGACTGCCTCGTCGTCGTGGCCGGCATGGAAGGTGCGTTGCCGAGCGTCGTCGGCGGGCTGACCGGCGTACCGCTCGTCGCCGTCCCCACCTCCGTCGGCTATGGCACCTCGTACGGCGGTCTGGCCGCCCTGCTGGCGATGCTCAACTCGTGCGCACCCGGTGTCGTCGTGTGCAACGTCGACAACGGCTTCGGGGCCGGCGTGTTCGCGGCCCGAGTGGCCCGGCGGGCGGCCGTGCGGGCCCGGGCGTGACGGTCGCCTGGGTCGACGCGTCCGCCGGCGCGAGCGGCGACATGCTGCTCGGCGCGCTGGTCGGCGCGGGGGTCGAACTGGCGGTGCTGCAGGCGGCCGTCGACGCCCTGGGCACCGAACCGGTGCGCCTGACCGCCAGGCCGGTGACCCGGGCCGGGCTGGCCGCCACCCAGGTCGAGGTCGCAGCCCCGGCCAGCGACGTGCGGCGCACCTGGCCGGACGTCCGGGCGCTCATCTCGGCAGCGGGTCTGGCCGGCCCGGTGCGAGACCGGGCGCTGGACGTCTTCGCCCGGCTGGCCCGGGCCGAGTCCGCGGCGCACGGGATCCCTGCCGACGAGGTGCACTTCCACGAGGTCGGGGCGCTCGACTCGCTGGCCGACGTGGTCGGCGTCTGCGCGGCGCTGCACGACCTGGCGGTCAGCGAGGTGCACTGCACGCCGGTGGCCCTCGGCCAGGGCACCGTTCGCACCGAGCACGGGCTGCTCCCGGTGCCGGGGCCAGCAGTCCTCGCGGTGCTCGCGGAAGCCGGGGCACCGGTGGGGGCCGGCGACGTCGACGGCGAGGCGTGCACCCCGACCGGCGCGGCGCTGCTGGCCGCGACGGTGACCGGCTGGGGCGGCCTGCCCGACCTGCGGGTCACCGCAACCGGGACCGGTGCCGGCAGCCGGGACACCGCCGGGCGACCCAACGTGCTGCGGGTCGTGCTCGGAGAGCCCGCGGCGTCGAACGCCCACACTGACGACGCCGTGGTGCTCGAGGCGAACGTCGACGACCTGGATCCCCGGGTCTGGCCCGGCGTCCTCGCAGCACTGCTCGCCGCGGGCGCCTCGGACGCGTGGCTCACGCCGATCCTGATGAAGAAGGGCCGGCCGGCGCACACCTTGTCGGCCCTCGCGTCCCCGCACGCGGTCGACGCCGTCCGGCGGGTCATGTTCACCGAGAGCTCGACCATCGGTGTGCGCGAGCACCGGGTCGGCAAGCGCGCGCTGGACCGGGAGACCAGGACGGTCCGGGTCGACGGCGCCGAGGTCCGGGTGAAGGTGGCCAAGCTGGACGGACAGGTGGTGAATGTCTCGCCCGAGTACGACGACGTGGCCGCCGCCGCCGTCGCGCTCGGTCGTCCCGTCAAAGCGGTGCTTGCCGCGGCCGCCGCCGCCGCGCAGGCAGACCTCGACTGATGGACCTCGGGACCGTCGCCACCGCGTTCGCGCTGATCTTCCCGGTCGAGCTGCCGGACAAGACGTTCGTGGCGACCCTCGTGCTGGCCACCCGGTACCGGCCGCTGCTGGTGTGGATCGGTGTCAGCGCCGCGTTCGTGGTCCAGTGCATGGTCGCCGTGGTCGCCGGTGGCTTGCTCGCGCTACTGCCGACTGCGCTGGTCAGCGCGGTGGCAGGGACGCTGTTCCTCGTCGGCGCCGTCGTGCTGTGGCGCGGGGCCGCCTCCGCCGACAAGGAGGAGACCGCCGACGAGCAGGAGGCTGCTGCGGCCCGCACGACCGCGGACGTGAACGGGTTCAGGGTCGTGGCCACCAGCTTCGGCGTGCTGTTCCTCGCCGAGTGGGGCGACCTGTCCCAGCTGCTGACGGCCGGGCTGGCCGCCCGGTACAACGACCCGGTCAGCGTCTTCGTCGGGTCCTTGCTGGCACTGGTGACCGTCGCCGGGCTGGCGATAATCCTGGGCCGCACCCTGTTGAGGTTCGTGCGGCTGTCGACGATCCGCCGGGTGGGCGCGATCGTGTGCCTCGTGCTGGCCTGCCTCGCGGCGTACGACGTGATCCGCTCGCTCTGACCCAGCCGTGCCTCGGCCCTCCTCAAGATCGTTCGCGACGTTCCGTCACGCCACGCCGGGCTATCCACCGCGAGTTGTGCCCAAAGGTCGCGAACGATCTTGGTACGGCGGGTCAAGGCTGGGCAGGCGGTCGCCACCTGCCCCGGGCCGGGCTAGAGCTCGGCGCGCTCGGTCATGGTGAAGCGCAGCTTGGCCATCATGTTCTCGACCTCGGGGCTGATGCCGCTGGCGTCGAACAGCTCATGGGCTCGGGCCGCGATGCCCTCGGGGGTGAACCGGGTGTCGTGGTTCTGGATCACGGCGACCGAGGTGAAGGGTTGGTACAGCTCGACCGAGTCCCCCTGCACCCCGAAGACCTTGCCGCTGATGGTGCCCGCCGCATCGCTGCAGAGATAGGCGACCAGCGGCGCCACGTTGTCCGGGTGCCAGAAGTCAAAGGACTCTTCCTGGTCGTCGGCGGACAGATCCTTGAAGGCCCCGTACGCGCTTTCCGTCATCCGAGTACGAGCCGCGGGCGCGATCGCGTTGCACCGCACGCCGTACCGCGCCATCTCCATCGCCACGATGGTCGAGAAGGCAGCAATGCCGGCCTTGGCCGCACCGTAGTTCGCCTGGCCGAAGTTGCCGAGCAGCCCGGACGACGAGGCGGTGCAGACGATCCGGCCGCCGGTGCCCACGTCCTTCCAGTACGCGCAGGCGTGGTGGGTCGGGAGGAAGTGGCCGCGCAGGTGCACCTTGACGACCGCGTCCCACTCCGCCACCGACATCTTCGCGACGGTGCGGTCGCGCAGGATCCCGGCGTTGTTGACCAGCGCGTCCAGCCGGCCCCAGGTGTCGACGGCCCGCGCCACGAGGGCCCGCGCCGTGTCGTCCTCGGAGCAGTCGCCGGCGTCCAGCACGGCCTCGCCGCCGGCCGCCGCGATCTCGTCGACGACGGCCTGCCCGGCGTCGGCGTCCAGCTCGTTGACCACCACTCGGGCACCCTCGCGGGCCAGCTCGAGCGCCTCGCCGCGGCCGATGCCGCGACCCGCGCCGGTGACGATCGCGACCCTGCCGTCCAGAAGACCCATGCCGGCGACCCTATGCGTCGGCCGGGCGGCGCTCCCACTCGACCCGGCGCGCGAACGGCCGGTAGCCCAGCGCCCCGTTGACCGCCAGCATCGGCGCGTTGGTCTCGTCGTTGTCGGTCATCGCGACCGTGGCGCCCGCCTCGGCCGCGCGGTGCAGGCTGTGCGACTTGAGCAGGCGCGCGAGCCCACGGCCCCGGAACTCGCGACGGGTCGCGGTCAGGTTGTTCTGGGCCCGGCCACTGGGGCGATCGACCCGGAGCATGGTGAGTGCGGCCAGCCGCCCGTCGACGTACGCCACCAGGCTGGCGTCGTCGTCAGCGAACGGTGTGTGCCAGAACCGCTTCGTCCAGTCGGCCAGCGCCATCCCGTCGAAGTTCTCCTCGCCAGGGATGTCGCGCGAGGTCTCGAGGTCGAGCTCGAAGACCGGCCGAGGGTCGTCCATGGCTCCGAACGGCACGAGGCGCACCCCGTCAGGGACCGGTTCGGGTACGACGGTGCGCGGGTCCACTGATGACGTGCTGCTGGCGGAGGTCTCGACGAAGCCGAGCCCGGTCGCGAACTCGCGTGGCGCCGGCGCGTCCAGCGACGAGCCGCGGACCGTGAGCAGTCCGTGCTCGAGCAGGTGCTGCTCGGCCCGCGCGGCGAGGCTGGCCCCGACGCCACGGCCCTGGTGGTCGGGATCGACGACGACGTCGAGCATGCCGACACCGGGGTCGGTCTGGAACCACAGCCGCATCGCCAGCGCCCACCCGACCAGCTCACCTGCCACGTCGACGGCCAGCTCGAGCTGGACCGCACGAACCGGTGGATCCTCGACCATCAGTCGCATCCCCTCCGCGGTGATGATCCGGTCCGGGAGGTTCCGGGCGCGGATCCGGGCGGCGGCCGGGATGTCTGCTTCCGTGGCCACGCGGACCGGGTGGGTGATGGGCATGCCGGGCACGCTAGCGACCGGCCAAGGCGTCGTCGCGCAAGTCGTTCGGCGGCTACCATCCGGCCATGGCCGACCCCGCGATCCCTGCCGCCTCGGACCAGTCGGGCGCACCCCGGCACGGGGTGGACAGCGAGGTGGGGCGCCTGCGCACGGTGATGTTGCACCGCCCCGGCCCGGAGCTCAAGCGGCTGACGCCGCGCAACAACGACAAGCTGCTCTTCGACGGCATCCCGTGGGTCGGGCGGGCCCAGGACGAGCACGACGCGTTCGCCCAGGCGCTGCGCGACCACGGGGTCGAGGTGCTGTACCTCGCCGACCTGCTCGCGACCGCGCTCGAGGTGGCCGAGGCGCGCGACGAGACGATCGGCGCGGTGCTCCGGGACCCGCGCCTGGGCGTCGCGCTGCACCGGACGGTTGCCTCCTACCTGGCTGGACTCGCGCCGGCCGACCTGGCGACGACCCTGATGGCGGGGCTGGCGCACGAGGAGATGGCGCCCGTGGGGGGCCTGGTGTACCGGTTCATGGACCGGCACGACTTCGTCATCGACCCCTTGCCCAACCTGTTGTTCACCCGCGACTCGAGCGTCTGGATCCAGGACCGGGTGGCCGTCACCA